>NZ_JWMB01000048.1:0-66459 GCF_000812445.1 Cupriavidus sp. SHE
CACATTGTCGGGCCATGCCGCGCGAATCAGCGCGTTGTGGCGGTGATACTCGCTCGACTCCAGTTCGCCCACCGCCGTGATCAGTGGGGCGCGCGTGGCCGGCGGCATGAAGGCCGGCGACATGCGCGCGACGTCCGACTCCGTAAGCCTCAGATCGGCCTGCAGGAACGCGGTGCGACGCAGCGGCTCCAGATCGTACAAACCGCTGATCGACAAGCCACCCTTGACCAGATCTACCGGCAGATCGGCACCGACCTGCGGCCACAGCGCCGTCATCAGCATGGTCACAAGATGGCCACCCACCGAATGTCCGGCCAGGAAGATACGATCCGGGTCATGGCCCAGCGCATCAGCCTGGCGATACAGCCATGCCACCGCCTCCAGTGCCTGACGCACGATCGTTTCAACAGTCACGTCCGGGCACAGCGCGTAATTGACAACCGCCACCGACACACCGCGCCGAGTCGGCACGCTGGCCACGAAACTATGATCGCGCTTGTCCAGCGCCCGGTAGTAGCCACCGTGCAGGAATACCAGCAATGGCGGACGCGTGCCATCCGGCACGTGCATGGCCGGGAAATAGTCGTATGTCTCGGTGGCGACCAGTGGCGAATCCGCCTCTCCGTAGGACAGATCCTCGAAATACTCGATCGCACCGGCCCGCGCCAGCGCCGAATCCGCCGCCCAGCGCGCCATGTGTACGGGATTCTCGGGCACGTTCGCGCGATTGTTGTACTGCTGCGCGTAAAACGCGGGGTCCTGCGAAGGGAGTTCAGCCAATGCGGCAAACGTGGCGGCAGGGGCAACATCCAGGGGCGGCTGGACTGACATGGCACTCGGCTCCAGTGGCATCTCGGGGGGGGGGCACCGCAAGGCGCGGTTGCGCGCTATCCTACCGCAACTGCCGCCCCTCCCTGACTCCACAGGAATACCAATGGTCGTCAAGCGCCGTCTGCGAGAAGGCCACGATGGCCAACTCGGCCCGCCCCCCGAAGCGCCAACCGCAGCCGGATCGCTCTGCCCGCTATGCGGCCGCAGGTTGCTGGACGACGCCACAACCGACCTCCACCACCCTGTGCCACGCAGCCACGGCGGCCGCGCAGTCGTGCCAATGCACCGCGTCTGCCACCAGAAAATCCACTCGGTCTTCACCGAGGCGGAACTGGCCACGACCTATCACGACTGGAACGCGCTGCGCGCCCATCCAGCCATCGCCGATTTCATCCGCTGGATCGCCCGCAAGCCGCCCGGCTTCTACGACCGCAGCCGCGCCACCAACGCCCGGCGCGGACGCTGACACCAAACCCGCCCCGGGTTGTCCGACTGGGCGATTTCCGGCATAATCCGCGATTCATCGCAGTGCGACAGGCATTCTCGCCCGTCGCCAGATACCCAGCCCGGGTGGTGAAACAGGTAGACGCAGGGGACTCAAAATCCCCCGCCGCAAGGCGTGTCGGTTCGAGTCCGACCCCGGGCACCAACTCCCCCATCGATTCCATTGCCAACCTATCCACCGCCAGCGTGGAGGATCCAGGCATGGCGAAACCGACGCTCCAGTCTTCGACCTTGCCCTTGGTATTGACCGGGTTGCCCCTGGCGCTGGCATCGGTGCTGGAATGACCATCGCTGCCCATCAGGCTCAGGTGCCCCCGGTCCGTGGTGGTCTGGCTACCTTCCCACTTGCCAACCGCGTATAGCCCGCCGGAGGCCGGCTTGTCGCTGTCCCGGTCGAAGCCCTGCTCTTCCACGTACTGCGGCTCACCGAGCCGATCGTGCAGGCTGTGCGCGAATACGTAAGACATATCCCGCTGGCGCAAAGGCGCATCCGTTGCTTATTCTTCTACCGTGCGATCGAGCGGGCCCGTCGAAGGCCCGCCGGCACGAACAATCCTCGATAACTGCAACACAGGGAATGAAGATGATCCGACTTACCGCCACAACCGCGGCCGTCGCCTGCGCCGCACTACTGGCTGGCTGCGCCGGCGCCAATATGGATAGCCTCACCCAGGCTGGCACCAGCATGTTCTCGGCCGCCACACTCAGTGATGCCAACGTCAAGCAACTGTCCGACCAGTCCTGCGCGCAGATGGACAAGCAGAACACGCTGGCCACGCCGGACAGCACCTATTCGAAACGGCTCGTGAAAATCATGAGCGGCCTGCAGAACACCGGGCTGCCGCTCGATGCGAAGGTCTACATGACCAAGGATGTCAACGCGTGGGCCATGGCCAATGGTTGCGTGCGGGTCTATAGCGGGCTGATGGACATGATGAGTGACGACGAAGTGCGCGGCGTGCTCGGCCACGAGATCGGCCACGTGGCGCTGGGCCATACCAAGTCGGCAATGCAGGTGGCCTATTCCACCGCCGCCGCGCGTGGACTGCTCGGTTCGACGGGCAACGCCACGTTGACCGCGCTGTCGTCGTCGCAGTTGGGTGCGCTCGGCGAGCAGCTCGTCAATGCGCAGTTCTCGCAGCGACAGGAGAGCCAGGCCGATGACTACTCGTTCGACCTGCTCACCAAGAACGGCGCCAACCGCCAGGCGCTTGTCACGGCATTCCAGAAACTGGCCAAGCTCGATGGCGGCCAGTCGAGCATGCTGAGTTCGCACCCCGGTTCGGCTGCGCGCGCGCAGCATATTCAGGACCGGATCGCCAGCGGGAAGTAGTCGCGCGCTCCCAGGACGCGGGAGCGGGTGTGGAGGTTCAGGATGCGACGTACGGCATATTGAACCGCTGGCCCCCGTTCCTCTCTCGCAAGCGGGAGAGGAACGAACACCGCAGGCGCATCAGCGCGCTTCGACAAACGCCAGCATCGTCTCCAGCATCTTGCGGATAGCGGGCTGGATCGCGGCGGCCTTGGCCTCGCTGTACGCGAACGGGTACACCTCTTCCATGTAGGACGACTGCGTCTGCTCAAGCTGGACCGCGTGCACGCCCTGCGCCGGGTTGCCATACTGGCGCGTGATATACCCGCCCTTGAAGCGGCCATTGAGCACCGCGGTATGGTTCGGCACCGCGTCGGCGATCGCGATCAGTTCGGCTGCCAGGCCAGCGTCGCAGCTCTTGCCATCGGCGGTGCCCAGGTTGAAATCGGGCAGCTTGCCTTCGAAGAAGCGCGGCAGCATCGAGCGGATCGAATGCGCTTCCCAGAGACCAATCGTCCCATGCTCGGCACGCAGACGCGCCAGTTCTTCCTGCAACGCGTTGTGGTACGGGTGCCAGACTGCGCCACGGCGCAGCGCGACTTCCGCATCGTCCGGCCCGTTCGTGCCATCGGCGTAGATCGGCGTCTTGTCGAACGTATCGACCGGGCACAGGCCCGTGGTGTCCTGGCCCGGGTACAGGTTCTGGTTATCGGGCGGACGGTTCAGGTCGATGACATAGCGCGAGTGCGTGGCCATCAGGATCGACGCGCCCAGTTCGCGCGCGCATTCATAGACGCGATCCATGTGCCAGTCGGTGTCCGGGACGGTGCGGGCCTCAGGCGTCAGGCGCTCGGCCAGTTTCGCGGGAAGATGGGTGCCAACGTGCGGCATCGACACCAGCAGCGGGCGTGTGCCGCGATGCAGGGTGAAAGCGGGGATATCGGTGGTGAAGGACATCGTTGTCTCTGGGGCTTCGGGATTGCAGTCCAGGCTCGGTTGGCCTGGCTCAGTCGGCCAGCAGGCGAGCACGCGTCTCGGCGAACAACCGGCCCGCCTCCGCCTGTTGCGGATGCACGCCATGCTGCACGCGGCACATGCCGCCGGTGCGGACTTCCGCTAGTGTCTCATGTCCGTGGCTGGCAAACACGTGCGTGGCCAACGCGCGTGCGCCGTCCAGACCGGCCAGCGTCGGATGATTGCCATCCAGCACGACGAAATCGGCACGCTGCCCCACAGCCAGCCCGGCCACCGGACGTGCCGACGCGCGCGCGCCGCCAGCCACCGCATCGAGCCAGAGCAGATCCGCCACCTGCGGATGCCGCGCCGATGCCAGCACATTGCGCCGCTGCATGGCCAAGCGCTGACCATACTCGAACAGGCGCAGTTCCTCGGCCACGCTCACGCTGGCATGGCTGTCCGAGCCGATGCCCCATGCGCCGTTCTGCGCAAGGTACGGCGCCGCGTCGAACACGCCATCGCCAAGGTTCGCCTCGGTGGTCGGACAGATGCCCGCCACCGCGCCGCTGTGCGCCAGGCGCCGGCGTTCGTCCCAGTCCATGTGCGTGGCATGGACCAGGCACCAGCGCGCATCCACCGGCGCGTGATCGAGCAGCCACTGCACGGGACGCACGCCCGTGGTCGCCAGGCATTCATCCACCTCTTTCTGCTGTTCGGCGATGTGGATATGCACGGGCGCCGTCGCGTCCATCGCGTGCAGGTGCGCGACGGCCTGGGCCAGGCTGTGCGGCGGCACGGCACGCAGCGAATGCGGCGCGAGGCCGAGTCGCGCCCCATAGGCCGCGCAGTGGGGCGCGAGCTTTTCCAGCAGCGCCAGCATCGCATCGGTATCGTTGAGGAAGCGTCGCTGGTCATCCTGCGGAGGCTTTCCGCCGAAGCCGGCTGTCTGATACAGCACCGGCAGCAGCGTCATGCCGATGCCCGCCGTCTGCGCCGCGCGCAACAGCCGCAGCGACATCTCGGCCGGATCGGCATACGGCTTGCCATCGACATCGCGATGGACGTAGTGAAACTCGCACACGCTCGTATAGCCCGCGCTCAGCATCTCGATGTAGAGCTGGGTCGCGATGGCCTCCAGCGCATCGGGTGACAGGCGCAGCGCGAAACGGTACATCAGCGTCCGCCAGCTCCAGAACGAATCGCCGCCGGCCGGGTCAGCGGTCTGGCTGACACTGCGGTATTCGGTGAGCCCCGCGAATCCGCGCTGGAACGCATGGGAATGGAGATTCGGCATCCCGGGCAATACCGGGCCTGCCGCTTGCGGTTCTCCGGGGGCAGGTGCCACATCCGTCGTCACCGACGTAAGCACCCCGTGGGCATCCCATTGCAGCCGTACATTGCGTGCCCATCCGGCGGGCAGCAACGCGTGCGACGCAAACAAGCTTGTTACTGCGGTCATCGTTGCCAACCTTCTCCGTTGCGGAATACCCGCCCTCGCCGCACGACGGCGGCGCATGGGTTGCGGCCGAACCAGTACGCAAGCTCGGCCGGCGACGCGACCTGCCACAGCACGAAATCGGCGGCGCGATCCACCGCCAGCCGGCCATGCCGGTCGGCCGCGCCGAGCGCGCGTGCCGCGTGTGTCGTCACACCGGCCAGCACCTCGGGCACCGTCATGCGGAATATCGTGCAGCCCATGTTCATCATCAGCAGCAGCGAGGTGGTGGGCGACGTACCTGGATTGTGATCGGTCGAGATCGCCATCGGCACGCCATGCTTGCGCAGCAGCGCCAGCGGCGGCAGTTGCGTATCACGCAGGAAATAATACGCCCCGGGCAGGAGCACGGCCACGGTACCCGCTTCGGCCATCGCCACCACTCCGGCCTCGTCGAGATGCTCGAGGTGATCGGCCGAAATCGCCTTGTGGCGCGCAGCCAGCGCCGCGCCGCCCAGGTTGCTCAGTTGCTCGGCATGGAGCTTGACCGGCAGGCCGTGGCGCGCGGCGGCCTCGAACACGCGCGTGGTCTGCGCGATCGAGAAGCCAATGCCCTCACAGAACGCGTCGACCGCATCGACAAGCCCTTCCGCAGCCAGCGCCGGCAGCATCGTCTCGCAGACCAGTTCGATGTACGCGTCGGCGCGGCCGGCGTACTCGGGTGGCAGTGCATGGGCGCCAAGGAACGTCGTGTGGACGGCGACGCCATAGGTCTCGCCAAGCTGGCGCGCCACACGCAACTGCTTGCGTTCGGCATCCAGCGACAGGCCATAGCCCGACTTGATCTCGATCGCGGTCACGCCTTCCGCGAGCAGCGGCTCGAGCCGCTCGGCCGCCTGCGCGAACAGCGTGGCTTCGTCCGCCTCGCGCGTGGCGCGCACCGTGGACACAATGCCGCCTCCCGCGCGCGCAATCTCTTCGTAGCTTGCGCCGGCCAGCCGCATCGCGAACTCGTCGGCACGCTGCCCGCCATAGACCAGATGGGTATGGCAATCGACCAGTCCTGGCGTGATCCACGCGCCGTTGGCGTCGTGCCGCGGCAAATTGCGATAGACGTCGGGCAGCGCGGCGAATGCGCCGAGCCATGCGATGCGGCCCTGCTCGACGACGATGGCGCCATCATGAATCGCCTGCGCCGGATCGGCGGCGGGCAGCAGATGGCAGTGATGCCAGACGCCGTCGGCTGACGGCGCTTCGTTGAATTTCATCGGACCGGTTCCTTGTGCAAGGCCACGCGCAGGCACAGCGCGGACATCTCATCGTGAATCATCGTGACAGCCGGCGCTCCGGGCACCATCACGATGCCGTCGCCAGCCGTCATGTGCTGGCCGTCGCCACAATCCCATGCGCCGCGCAGCACCAGGATCAGCACCGTGGCGTCGGTGGGATCGGCGGTGAACGCCTGACGCATCAGTCGAACCTCCGCGCGGCAAACGCCGCGACGCGTCATGACATTGAAGTCGCGCGTCGGGCCGTCAATCAGCGTCGCGTGGACGGCGCTATCGCCGGAGAATGCGAACGGCTCGCCGAGGTGCCTGAGCTTGTGGCAAAACGAATCGTCGTGAGCCTGCAGATGCACGCCAGCCCCGTCGATCAGCACGATCTGTCGGTCGATACCCGGAAACGCCGAGAACGGCCCGTCCATGGCGATATCGGCCACGCTGATGCGCCAGTCGAACGTATCCATGCCCGCGCCCGGCGGCCATACGGCGATTTCACGCGTGGTGCCGCCGCCGTTCTTCCACGGCGTCGGCACGATCCTGTCGAGTCCAAACTTCATGTACGGTTCACCATCGGCAGATTCAGTCCCTTTTCCTTCGCGCATTCGATGGCGGATTCGTAGCCGGCATCGGCATGACGCATCACACCGGTGGCAGGATCGTTCCACAGCACGCGCTCGATGCGCCTGGCCGCGGCGTCCGTACCATCGCAAACGATCACCACGCCAGCATGTTGCGAGAAGCCCATGCCAACACCGCCGCCGTGGTGCAGGCTGACCCACGTGGCGCCGCCAGCCGTGTTCAGCAGCGCGTTGAGCAGTGGCCAATCAGACACGGCGTCGGATCCATCACGCATCGCCTCGGTCTCGCGGTTCGGTGATGCCACCGAGCCGCAGTCGAGGTGATCGCGGCCGATCACGACGGGCGCCTTCAGTTCGCCAGACTTCACCATTTCATTGAAGGCCAGACCCGCGCGATGGCGCTCGTCGAGACCAACCCAGCAGATGCGCGCGGGCAAGCCCTGGAACGCGATGCGGTCGCGCGCCATGTCGAGCCAGCGGTGCAGGTGCTTGTCCTCCGGGAACAGTTCCTTCATCTTGGCGTCGGTCTTGTAGATATCCTCGGGGTCGCCGGAGAGCGCCACCCAGCGGAACGGCCCCTTGCCGCGGCAAAACAGCGGACGGATATACGCGGGCACGAAGCCGGGAAAATCGAAGGCGTTCTTCACGCCTTCGTCGAACGCCACCTGACGGATGTTGTTGCCATAGTCGAGCGTGGGCACACCCATCTGCTGGAACGCGAGCATCGCCTCCACATGCTTGACGATCGACGTACGCGCGGCCGCTTCCACGGCCTTCGGATCGCGCTGGCGCAGGTCCTCCCATTGCGCCACGGTCCAGCCCTCTGGCAGGTAGCCGTTGACGAGATCATGGGCGGAAGTCTGGTCGGTGACGATGTCCGGCCGCATACCGCCGGCCTGCGCGCGACGCACCAGCTCCGGCACGATCTCTGCGGCATTGCCGAGCAGCCCCACCGAGATCGCCTGGCCATTTTTCGTGGCCTCGGCAATCATCGCCAGCGCTTCATCGAGCGTGGTGGCCTTCTTGTCGAGATAGCGCGTGCGGATACGGAAATCGATGCGCGATTCCTGGCATTCGATCGCCAGCACACAAGCACCGGCCAGCACGCCGGCCAGCGGCTGCGCGCCACCCATCCCGCCCAAGCCAGCGGTCAGGATCCACTTGCCGGTCAGGTCGCCGTTGTAGTGCTGGTTGCCTGCTTCGGCAAAGGTCTCGAACGTGCCCTGCACGATGCCCTGCGTGCCGATGTAGATCCACGAGCCAGCAGTCATCTGACCGTACATCATCAGCCCGGCGCGATCGAGTTCGTTGAACTTGTCCCAGTTTGCCCAGTGCGGCACCAGGTTCGAGTTGGCGATCAGCACACGCGGCGCATCGGCATGGGTGCGGAATACTCCGACGGGCTTGCCCGACTGCACGAGCAGCGACTCGTCTTCGCCCAGACGGCGCAGGCAGTCGAGAATCGCGTCGAAGCACTCCCAGTTGCGCGCGGCCTTGCCGATGCCGCCATAGACCACCAGATCCTGCGGGCGCTCCGCCACGTCGGGGTCGAGATTGTTCTGGATCATGCGGTAGGCGGCTTCGATCAGCCAGTTCTTGCAGTGAAGCTGACTGCCATGCGGCGCGCGGATCTCGCGCGGGCCACGCAGCGTCTGGGTGAATTGGTGTTCGTTGGCGTTCATGATCGGTCCCGGGATGGATGAAGGCTGCTCGAATGGAGAATGGAGAATGGACTAGCGGTTCACGAAGCTCATGCGCCGACGTTCGTCGGCAAGATCGCCCGCACGGCTTCAGGCCAGCCCGCGCCGGCATCGCCTTGAACGACCCACTGCTTCATGGCCTCGATGTCCGGCGCGAGATAGCGATCGGCTTCGACGAACGCCACGCGCGCGCGGATGCGCGCCAGTTCCTGTTCAACCAGCGGCGACGACTTGAGCGGTCGATGAAATTCGATACCCTGCGCGGCGGCCATCGCCTCGATGCCGACGATCACGGCGGTGTTGGCCGCCATCTCGCCCAGGCGGCGCGCGCCGTAGGTGGCCATCGACACATGGTCCTCCTGGTTGGCCGAGGTGGGCAGGCTGTCCACGCTGGACGGATGGGCCAGTGACTTGTTCTCGGACGCCAACGCCGCGGCCGTGACCTGCGCGATCATGAATCCGGAGTTCAGGCCGCCATCGCGCACCAGGAACGGCGGCAGGCCCGACAGGCCGGTGTCGAGCAGCAGCGCAAGACGGCGTTCCGAGATCGCGCCGATCTCGGCAATCGCCAGCGCGATGATGTCGGCGGCAAAGGCCACCGGCTCCGCGTGGAAGTTGCCGCCGGAGACCACATCACCCTGTTCGGAGAACACCAGCGGATTGTCGGATGCCGCGTTGGCTTCGATGCGCAGGATGCGGGCGGCATGGGTCAGGTTGTCCAGGCATGCGCCCATCACTTGCGGCTGGCAGCGGATCGAGTACGGGTCCTGCACCCGGCCGCACAGCTTGTGCGAGTCGACAATCTCGCTGCCATCAAGCATTGCGCGTGCCGCGCCAGCCACGGCGATCTGGCCCGCCTGGCCGCGTGCCGCGTGAATGCGAGCATCGAACGGCTTGACCGATCCCTTGATCGCTTCGAGCGACAGCGCGCCCGCCACCAATCCGGCCGCGAAGGCGTCCTCCGCGGCGAACAGGCCGGCCAGGGCCAGAGCGGTGGAAACCTGCGTGCCGTTGAGCAACGCCAGACCTTCCTTCGGGCCCAGCGTGAAGGCGGCGAGCCCCACATGGACCAGACCCTGCGCAGCCGGCACGCGCTGGCCGTCGACATACACATCGCCCACGCCGATCAGCGTGCAGGACATATGGGCCAGCGGCGCCAGATCGCCCGATGCGCCGACCGAGCCCTTGGCGGGAATGCACGGCGTCACGCCGTGGTTGGCCAGCGCCAGCAGCGCTTCGATCAGTTCGGGGCGCACGCCCGAATGCCCACGCGCGAGGCTGACAGCCTTGATGGCCAGGATCAGCCGCACGGTATCGACGGACAGGTCGGAGCCCGTGCCCACGCTGTGCGAGAGCACCAGATTGCGTTGCAGTTCGGCGAGCTTGTCGTGCGCGATGCGCGACTGGGCAAGCTTGCCGAAGCCGGTATTGATGCCATAGACCACCGCGTCGGCGTCGATGATGTCCTGCACGGTGGCCTGCGCGGCACGCACGCCGGCCCACGCCGACTCCGCCATCGCCAGTCGCACTTCGCCACGATGGATGCGGCGCAGGTCGTCCAGCGAGACGTGGCCGGGGTTCAGCGTCAGGAGCGGTCGGGAATCTTGGGTCATCGTCATTCTCTGCTTGCTTGTCGGTCTTGGATAAAGACCTTGTATGGGCCTGTCTATACAGGTTAGTCGAAAAATAAGCCCGATGACCAGCTGTTGCTGGCCTCAGGCGCAAATATCAGCCGAAGGCAGGATTGCCGTCGGCACGGAAGCGGCTGCCAAGTCGGTAGCGGTTGCCCGGGTGCAGGCAACGCACGAACGTCACCGGCACGCCGTTGGTCCATGTGCGGCGCGTCAGCAGCAGGCACGGCTGCGTCGGCGGCATCTCAAGCTGCGCCGCCTGCTCGGGCGTGGCGGAGATGGCATCGACCACATGCTCCACCTGGTCGTACGGCACATTGCGCAACAGGTATTCGCCGGGCTTGGTGCCGCTGAAATCCTGGTTGATGAACTCTGGCGCCACGCGCGGGTTCACGTAGCGGTCTTCGAGTTGAACTGGCACGCCGTCCTCGCGATGCACACAAACCGAGTGGTACACCGACTCGCCCGTGTGCAGCTCCAGTGCGGCGGCGACCTCGATCGGCGCGGAGACGCGCTCCACCAGGATCACGTCGCACGCGTAGTCATGCCCACGCATACGGATCTCGTCCTGCAGGTTGACCACGGAAAGCAGCGTCGACTGCGGCTTCTGCTCGGCCACAAACGTCCCCACACCAGCCACGCGCACCACCCTGCCCTGCTCCGACAATTCGCGCAGCGCGCGATTGACCGTCATCCGCGATACCGAGAAGCGGTTCACGAGTTCCTGCTCGGACGGCACGCGGTCACCGGGTTTCCACACGCCGCTCTGGATCTGGCGCGCGATGTATTCCTTGACCTGCCGATACAGCGCGGCAGGCGCGGTGGCGTTGGTCGGGGTGGGTGCCTGGCTGGCGGACTGGTTCATGGTCTCAATGCTCGGCCGAGGCCATGGCTTCGGCGCGAATTTCCTCGGTCAGCCGTGCCTTCAGCGCGGAGAACTCGGGAGAGGTCTTGATCGTGTAGTGGCGCGGATGGGGGAAGTCCACCGCGATTTCGCTCTTGATCCGACCCGGCCGCGCGGAGAACACCGCCACCCGGTTGGCCATGAAGATGGCCTCGTCGATATCGTGCGTGACGAATAGTACCGTCTTGCGTGCGGACTCCCAGATGCCCAGCAGCAGTTCCTGCATCAGCACGCGGGTCTGGTTGTCGAGCGCGCCGAACGGCTCGTCGAGCAGCAGGATCTTCGGATCGTTGGCCAGCGCCCGCGCAATTGCCGTGCGTTGCTGCATCCCGCCGGAGAGCTGCTTCGGATAGTGATGCTCGAAGCCGCGCAGCCCCACGCGCGCCATGAAGAAGTCGCTGCGCTCCTTCTGCGCGGCCTCGCTCATGCCGCGCTCGCGCAGCCCGAAGCGCACGTTCTGCTCGATCGTCAGCCACGGAAACAACGTGTACGACTGGAACACCATGCCACGGTCCGCGCCCGGGCCGGCCACCGGCTGGCCATCGAGCAGCACGCGACCCCCGCTGGGCGTATCAAGCCCTGCCACGATGCGCAGCAACGTGGATTTGCCGCAGCCCGATGGGCCGAGGATCGTCACGAAATCGTTGTCGCGTACTTCGAAATCCACGGGCAGCAGCGCCTGCGTGGAGCCACCGCGCGGATTCTCGAACGTGCGGGAGACCTGCTGGATCGACAGCGCGCTCATTTGATCGAACTCCACGGGAACAGGCGCTGGTTGGCCTGCTTGAAGACGAGGTCCGACACCAGCCCGATGCAGCCGATGACGATGATGCCGAAGATGATCTGTCCGGTATTCAGCAGTGCCTGGCTGTCCGTGATCATGTGGCCGATGCCTGACGACGAGCCGATCAGCTCAGCCACGATCACATAGGTCCAGGCCCAGCCGAGCACCAGACGCAGCGTCTCGGCAATATCGGGCGCGGCGCCCGGAATCAGCACGCGCCGCACGATGCCACGCGGCGTGGCGCCCAGCGTGTAGGCCGCTTCCACCAGATCCTTGCGCGCGCCGCCCACCGTCACCGCCACCATCAGCACGATCTGAAAAAACGAGCCGATGAAGATCACCAGCAGCTTCTGCGTCTCGCCGATACCCGCCCACAGGATCAGCAGCGGAATAAACGCCGACGCCGGCAGGTAGCGGCAGAACGACACGAACGGTTCGAAGAACGCTTCCGCGGCCTTGTACGCGCCCATGAAGATGCCGAGCGGCACGGCCAGCAACGCGGCCAGCACGAACCCGCCCACCACGCGCCACACGGTCATGCCGATATCGCCGATGAAGCCGTACTGCGTGAAGAGCATCCAGCCTTCATGCGCCATCGTCAGCGGATCGGCCAGGAACGTGCGCGACACGAAGCCGCCCAGCGTGGCGACGGCCCACACCGCGAAGAACGCGACGAAGAACGACATGCCAAGCAGCCAGCGCGCGCGGGGCGATACCGGCACCAGCGGCGACATCCACGGATGGCGCGCGCGCCGCGCGGGCGCGCCCTGCGCCTCGATCGGCGCGGGCACGCGGGCAGCGGCCGCGGTGGTTGGCGTGGAGGCTTGCGACATGGCCGGGGACTCCGTCTTACTTGAGGAAGCGTGCGTCATAGATCGCCGTCACATCCGGCACCTGGCGAATCACGCCGATGTCCATCAGCACGCCTGCGGCTTCCTTGCTGAAGCTGGCCAGCTCACCACTGAAGAACTTGCGGTTGGCGTCCTTGTCCTGCCAGCGCAGGTACGCCGCGGATTTCGCGAACTGCTCGCCGGTCTGCTTGACCGCCGCGCCCATGATCTCGTTGGCCTTGTCCGGCTCCTTGCGGATCATTTCGAGCGCTTCGAAATAGCTATCCACCAGCGCCTGCGCGGCCTTGGGATTGTCCTTGAGCCACTTCGGCGCGCAGCCGAGCGTATCGGTCACCATCGGGTAGTCGAGCGTGGTGGCCAGGATCTTGCCCTTGTCCGGATTCGCGCGCACGGTCGACAGATACGGCTCGTACGTCATCGCGCCGTCGTTCTGGCCGGCCACGAATGCCTGGGCGGCAGCCTGTGGCGACAGCGTGGTCACCTTGACATCCTTCAGCGTCATGCCGTTCTTCTTGAGCATCCAGGCCAGACCGAAATACGGCGCGGTGCCCGGCGCATCGACGCCGATGGTCTTGCCCTTCAGGTCCGCGAAGCTCTTGACGTCGCCGCGCACGGCCAGGCCGTCCGCGCCATAGGACTTGTCGAGCTGCACGATCTGCGTGATCGGCACCCCGTTGGCATTCCACGCCACATGCGTTTCCACCGTGGTCGCCGCGCACTGGATCGCGCCTGACGCCAGCGCAAGGTGGCGGTCCTTCTGCGGAATCATCTTGATGTCCACGTCAACGCCATGCTTCTTGAAGATGCCGGCCTTGTCGGCCAGTGTCAGCGGCGCAAAGCCGGTCCATCCACTCATGCCGAGCACAACCGGCGTGTTATCCGCATGGGCGGTGGCGGCGGCGGAAGCCGCGAGGGCAAGAATGGCGGTGACTGCGTGGCGTTGCAGCGACATGCGTCGGCTCCAATGGTCGTCAGATGTGGGGGCAGGACCCGTCTCCCGGATCGGGCGGCGCTGACTGCGCTGCCGCCGTGACGGGCAATTTAGCAACGCTGTATATACAAGTCAAACCCGGGGTTTACCTGAGACCAGGCACGCATCGGATTGCCGGAATACCAATAAATACGCGCGATAGCGGTGCACCGGGATGCTGCGGCGCACCGTTGCCGGTCACATCCGGATCCACTGGGATGGCACGCCGCACCATTGCTGTATATACAACAAGCGATGACAAAGGCATATGCAATCGGCGTGCCACCGCGAGATGGCGGGAGCAGAGATGTTCAGCGGTCGAAGAACGACGCGACGGTGGGGTATCGCAGCCGCAGCCGCAGTTCGCGCTTGAGCCGGCGATTGTCGATCCGGCGCGACTCGCTCATGAAGCTCAGCAACGTCGGCTCGATCATCTCGCGCGCCTGCTGCCGCGTGATGCGCGGCGGCCGCGGCAGGCCCTTGCGGTCTGCCACGAGGTCGAAGTAATCGGCCATGCGCAATTCCGTGTCATCACTGGCGTGGACCACGCGCTGCGGGCGGCCACGCCACATCGCCGCGATCATCGTGCGCGCCAGGTCGTCGGCATGGATGTGGCTTGTGTAGACGTCATCCTGCGACGCCAGCGCCGGCGTGCGCTTGTTCAGGCGCGCGATTGGCAGGCGATCCTCGGCGTAAATGCCCGGAATCCGGACGATACCGGCACGCCAGCCGGCGTCGCGGCCAAAACGCCGCACCGCCGCTTCCGCGGCGACCCGACGGCGCGCACGGGCGGTCTGCGGGCGCACCGCATCGAATTCCCGCACGCGGGCGCCGCCGCGATCACCGTAGACACCGGTCGTGCTGGCGTAGACGAACACCCCGCGCGACTGGTGCCGGCGGGATGTCTGAAACGCCCGGTGCCAGCCTTGCTCGGGTAGAATGGCGGCCTCGCCAGCGCCGGTGGGGAGCCGGGTGAAGCGTGCTCGACGCCACGCCGTGCGACGCAACGCGCCGAGCAAACCCTGCGTGCGCGGATCGCCCTCGCCCTGCCCGGGCGGCGGCGCCAGATCGATCACCCGCTCCGCCAGCCGCGACAGACGCGCCAGCGTAGCGGGCCGGTCCAGGTCCGCCACCAGCGGCACCGCACCAGCTGCGCGAAGCTCGGCCCGGCGTTCTGGTTGTGAAGTGACGGCGAACACGCGCATACGCGCGGACAGCAGGCGCAGGATGCGCGTGCCGACATCGCCGCAACCGACGATCAGCAGGCGCGGACGACCCAGGCGCCGTGCGCCCCGTGGGGAAGACAATGCCGTTCGCGGCGACAGAATTTGGCTCATAGATCCGATTATGGCGTATCAAGTCACCGTAATGCCCAGCGGCCACAAGTTCGAAGTGGCCACCGATGAAACCATCCTTGGCGCGGCCCTGCGCCACAGCATTGGCTTGCCCTACGGGTGCAAGAACGGTGCGTGTGGCTCCTGCAAGGGCCGCGTGCTAGAAGGCACGATCCACCAGGGCGACCACGCCGCTGCGGCCCTGACCGCCCAGGAAAAAACGGAAGGCCGCGCGCTGTTCTGCTGCGCCAACGCCACTTCCGACATCACGATCGAATGCCGCGAGGTGCATGGCGCCGGCGATATTCCGATCAAGAAGATTCCCTGCCGCGTGAGCTCGGTGGAGCGCCTGGCCGACGACGTCATCGCCATCAAGCTGCAACTGCCCGCCACCGAGCGCATGCAGTACCTGGCCGGCCAGTACGTGGAATTCCTGCTGCGTGACGGCAAGCGCCGCAGCTACTCGATCGCCACGCCGCCGCACGAGGAAGGCCCGATCGAACTGCATATCCGCCACATGCCCGGCGGCGCGTTCACCGACTACGTATTCGGCGCCAAGGAAGGCGCGCCGGCCATGAAGGAGCGCGACATCCTGCGCTTCGAAGGCCCGCTCGGCAGCTTCTTCCTGCGCGAGGAATCGGACAAGCCGATCATCCTGCTGGCCTCCGGTACCGGCTTCGCCCCGATCAAGGCGATTGTCGAACATGCCGCGTACACGGGCATCACCCGTCCGATGACGCTGTACTGGGGCGGACGCCGTCCGCGCGACCTGTACATGCACGCGCTGTGCGAACAGTGGGCGCGCGACCTCCCGAACTTCAAGTACGTGCCAGTGGTATCCGACGCGCAGGCTGAAGACAACTGGACCGGCCGCACGGGGTTCGTTCACCAGGCGGTAATGGCCGACCATCCGGACCTGTCCGGCCACGAGGTCTACGCCTGCGGCGCGCCCGTGATGGTGAACGCCGCGCGCGGCGACTTCTCGGCGCAATGCAAGCTGCACGAGGACGCGTTCTTCGCCGACTCGTTCACGTCAGAAGCAGACCTGCACAAGGGTGGCGTGGCCTGAGGGCATTGCCCCCAGAACGCCACTCGCCGTTCCGCTGACACAACAATGGCACCCGGGCCTGCCAAATTTCGCTTTGACACCCGGGCCCATGCGTCTTATATTGGCCGCCATGAACACCGCCAACTTCATCCGACGCCGCGCTCGTACGTTGCTCCCATTCGGGGTGCCGCGCGGCTGACCGTCAACAGCGTCTGTTCAGGTCAACAAGCCACGGGCAATCCCCGTGGCTTTTTGCTTTTTTCGACTTTTAGTTTCATGCCGACCCCAGGAGTCCGCCATGGCATTTGCTGAGTTTCCCGTCCAATCCCTGATGTACATCACCAACCGGCCCGAACTGGTTTTCACCGAAGGCAAGGGGTCGTGGCTGACGGACCATAACGGCAAGCGCTATCTCGATTTCGTGCAGGGTTGGGCGGTCAACGCACTGGGCCATTCGAACGAAGGCATGATCCAGGCGCTGGAAAAGCAGGCGCGCAAGCTGCTCAACCCGAGCCCGGCGTTCTACAACGAGCCGATGCTGAAGCTGGCGCAGCAGCTCACCGATAACAGCTGCTTCGACAAGGTCTTCTTCGCCAACAGCGGCGCGGAAGCCAACGAAGGCGCGATCAAGCTCGCACGCAAGTGGGGCCGCAAGCACAAGAACGGCGCGTACGAGATCATCACGATGGACCACAGCTTCCATGGCCGCACGTTGGCGACCATGAGCGCGTCGGGCAAGGCCGGCTGGGACACGATCTTCGCGCCGCAGGTGCCGGGCTTCCCGAAGGCCGAGCTGAACGACCTGGCTTCGGTGGAAAAGCTGATCACCGACAAGACCGTTGGCATCATGCTCGAGCCGGTGCAGGGCGAAGGCGGCGTGATTCCCGCCACGCGCGAATTCATGCAGGGCCTGCGCGCGCTGGCCGACAAGCACAAGCTGCTGTTCATCGTCGATGAAGTGCAGACCGGCTGCGGCCGCTGCGGCACGCTGTTCGCGTATGAGCTGTCGGGTGTGGAGCCGGACATCATGACGCTCGGCAAGGGCATTGGTGGCGGCGTGCCGCTGTCCGCGCTGCTGTGCAAGGCCGATGTCGCCAGCTTCGAAGCCGGCGACCAGGGCGGCACGTACAACGGCAACCCACTGATGACAGCCGTGGGCAGCTCGGTCATGGAACAACTGACCGCGCCGGGCTTCCTGGACGACGTGAAGGCCAAGGGCGAATACCTGCGCGAGCAACTGCTGGTGCTGACGAAGGAATTCGGCCTGGGTGGCGAACGTGGTGAAGGCCTGCTGCGCGCGCTGGTGCTGGGCAAGGACATCGGCCCACAACTCGTGGAAGAAGCACGCGAGATGTCGCCGGTGGGCCTGCTGCTGAACGCGCCGCGCCCGAACCTGCTGCGCTTCATGCCCGCGCTGAACGTGACCCGCGAAGAGATCGACCAGATGATCGGCATGCTGCGCGAGTTGCTGAAGAAGCTGGCCTGACTTCACGCCATGCAATGAAAAATGCCTCGCTTTCGCGAGGCATTTTTTGTTTGAAGCACCGGGTGTCTGCTCCCCTCTCCCGCAAGCCGGAGACAGGAGCACCACCGGCCTTTTACTCCCCCAGATACGCGGCCCGCACCTTCGGATCGTCGAGCATCTGCTTTGCGTCGCCGCTCATCGTGATCAGGCCAGACTCCATCACGTAGCCGCGATGGGCCGCCTGCAGCGCCAGGCGCGCGTTCTGCTCGACCAGCAGAACGGTCACACCCTGCGACGACACCGTGCGCACCACCTCAAAGATCTTCTCGACCATGATCGGCGAGAGACCCATCGACGGCTCATCCAGCAACAACAGTTTCGGCTGGCTCATCAGCGCGCGGGCCATGGCCAGCATCTGTTGCTCGCCGCCAGACATCGTGCCGGCAAGCTGGTTGGCACGCTCCTTCAGGCGCGGGAACGTTTCGAACATGCGGTCGATGTCAGCCTTGATGCCGGCCTCGTCGTTGCGCGTGTACGCTCCCATCTGCAGGTTCTCGGTGATCGTCATGCGCGCGAACACGCCGCGGCCTTCCGGCACCATCGCCAGCCCTTGCTTGAGCAGCGCATAGCTGGGCACGCCCTTGATCGACTTGCCCATGTACTCCACGTCGCCGCCGGCCCAGCCCTGCAGGCCGGTGATGGCCTTCATGGTGGTGGTCTTGCCGGCGCCGTTGGCGCCGATCAGCGTCACGAGTTCGCCGTCTTTGATATCCAGGTCCACGCCCTTGACGGCCTGGATGCCGCCGTAGGCCACCTTCAGGCCCGAGATCTTCAGGATCGTCTGTGTCATTTGCGTCTCTCCCGCCTTAGTGCGCCGCTGCGCCGAGGTAAGCCTCGATCACGGCAGGATTGTTCTGCACTTCGTGCGGCAGGCCCTGCGCGATGACCTTGCCGTAGTCCAGCACGGTGAGGCGGTTGCACAAGCCCATCACAAGCTTGACGTCGTGTTCGATCAACAGGATGGTCTTGCCATCGTTCTTGATCTTCTCCAGCAGGCCTCGCAACTCCACCTTCTCGGTGGCGTTCATGCCGGCGGCGGGTTCATCCAGCGCCAGAAGCTTTGGCTCGGTGGCCAGCGCGCGGGCGATCTCCAGACGACGCTGGTGGCCGTACGACAGGTTGCGCGACGTGAAGTTGGCGTACTTGCCGATGCCAACGTACTCGAGCAGATCGTGGGCCATGTCTTCAACGGCCTCTTCTTCCTGACGCACCGCAGGCGGACGGAAGATGGCGCCGAACAGGCCTGCCTTGGTGCGCACGTGCCGGCCCACCATCACGTTTTCCAGCGCGGTCATGTCGCCGAACAGGCGGATGTTCTGGAACGTGCGCGCGATGCCAGCCTTGGCCACTTCGTGCACGGCAGTCGGCTGGTACGGCTTGCCGCCCAGCACGAACTCGCCGGAGTCCGGCGTGTACAGGCCCGTGATCACATTGAAGAACGTGGTCTTGCCGGCGCCGTTCGGGCCGATAAGTCCATAGATCTCACCCGGATTGATCTGCAGGCCCACATCGGACAGTGCCTGCAGGCCACCAAAACGTTTGTTGACCCCCTGTACGGACAGGAGGAAATCGGAATTGCTCATGTTGTCCCCCTGTTCAGAAACGACCGACACTGCCGGCACGACGCACAACCGGGCGGTCTTCCTTGCGTGGCGATGGCCACAGGCCGGCCGGGCGATAAAGCATCACGCCCACCAGGGCCAGACCGAACAACAACTGGCGCAGCACTTCGGCATCGACAATGACCTGGCCGAAGATGCCGGTCTGGATCGGTTCCGCCACGGCACGCAACAGCTCCTGGAAGCCCACCAGAAGGATGCCGCCCAGGATCACGCCCGGGATGTGGCCCATGCCGCCCAGCACCACGATCGCCAGGACGTAGATCGATTCCCACAACGTGAACGATTCCGGCGAGACGAAGCCCTGGAATGCGCCGAAAGTCGCACCTGATGCACCGCCAAACGAGGCGCCCATGGCAAAGGCCAGCAGCTTGATGTTGCGCGTGTTGATGCCCATCGCCTTGGCGGCGATCTCGTCTTCGCGGATGGCCACGAAGGCACGGCCGATACGCGAGTTCTGCAATCGCAGGCAGATAAACACGATGATGATGACCAGCGCCACCAGCAGGTAGTAGTACATGAACACCGGTGTGAACTTGAGCCCGAAGATCTCGTGCGACTTCGAGAAGTCGAAACCGAAGATGTGGACCGGATCCACTGCCGTGATGCCCTTGGGGCCGTTGGTGATGTTCACCGGACGGTCCAGGTTGTTCATGAAGATGCGGACGATCTCGCCGAAGCCCAGTGTCACGATGGCTAGGTAATCCCCGCGTAGTTTCAGCGTTGGCGCACCCAGCAGCACACCGAACGTGGCCGCCACCACCACAGCGATTGGCAGGACGAACCACATCGACAAGTGCAGTCCGTTAGGGAACAGCTGGTGGATCCACTCGAACTGGTTGGACAGGTGAGGCGAGCCGAGCAACGCCATCATGTAGGCGCCTACCGCGTAGAACGCGATGTAGCCCAGATCAAGCAGACCGGCAAAGCCGACCACGATGTTCAGGCCCAGCGCCAGCATGATGTAGAGCAGCGCGAAGTCGAGCACGCGCACCCAGTAGTTGCCGCCGAAGGTCTGGACGAAGAACGGCGCGCAGAGCGCGACCACCAGGAAGCCGACCAGCGCGGCCAGCGTCTTGGCCGGCACGCGCGACGGCGCCGCCACGGCTGTGGATGGAATCGGAGTATTCATGGATTCTCTCCCCTCAGGCGCGGTCAGCCACACGTTCGCCCATGATGCCGGACGGACGGAACACGAGCACGATGATCAGCACGATGAAGGCGAACACGTCCTGGTAGTTCGAGCCGAACACACCGTTGGTCAGGTCGCCGATGTAGCCCGCGCCAAGCGCCTCGATCAGGCCCAGCAGCATGCCCCCGACCATTGCGCCGGCCAGGTTGCCGATGCCGCCGAGCACCGCGGCGGTGAACGCCTTCAGGCCCGGGATGAAGCCCATGTAGAAGTGGGCATTGCCGTAGTTGGTGGCCATCATGACGCCGGCCAGCGCCGCAAGCGCCGCACCGATCATGAACGTGGCGGAAATCACGAAGTTGGGGTTGACGCCCATCAGGCCCGCCACCTTCTGGTTCTCGGCGGTGGCGCGCATGGCGCGGCCGAGCTTGGTACGGTTCACCAGGGCCAGCAGGCCCGCCATCACCATCACGGCCAGGCCGATGATGACGATTTCCTTGCCGGTGATCGTGGCGCCGGTGGAGCCGATGTCGATCGGGCTCGACGGCAGCAGTTGCGGGAACGTCAGCGGGTTACGCGACCAGATCAGCATCCCCATGGTCTGGAGAATGATCGAGACGCCGATCGCGGTAATAAGCGGGGCCAATCGTGGCGCGTTGCGCAACGGCCGGTAGGCCACGCGTTCGATGGTATAGGCCAGAACTGCACAGACGGGCATGGCGATCAGCGTGGCGATCACCAGCGTCAGCCATTCGGGCAGGCCGGGGGCGAACTTTTGCAGCCCCATGATTGCCGACAAAGCGGTCAGCGCGCCAATCATCAGCACATCGCCGTGCGCGAAGTTGATGATGCCCAGAATGCCGTAGACCATGGTGTAGCCCAGTGCGATCAGCGCGTAGATGCTGCCGAGCACAAGACCGTTCACGATCTGCTGGATAAAGATATCCATGAAAACTCCTGCTTCAGCCCCGATCCGGCCGGCATGGTGTGGATGCCTCGGATGGGACGGTAATGTTGGATAGGTCAGGTGTGGGTGTTGCTCTGCTGGTGTGCCTCCCGCCCTGTTCCACCCTTGGTAAGGATGCTGTCAACACGTTGGCGAGACTAAAAAGAACGGCACCGTAAAAGTGCTCACGGTGCCGTTCGTCTGGGCTGGTAAGCCCTGATTACATCTTCACGACGTCGAGGACGGACTTCTTCTTGTCCTTGTAGTCGTACAGCGTGATGGTGCCCTCCTTCATATCGCCCTTCTCGTCGAAGGCGATGTTGCCGATCACACCCTTGTAGTTCGTCTTCGGCATCTCGGCCAGGATGGCCGCCGCGTCGGTCGAATTGGCGCGCTTCATCGCGTCGACGATCACCATGACGGCGTCATAGGTGAACGGCGCGTAGATCTGCACCGGCGAGTTGAAACGTGCCTGGTAGCGCTTCTCGAAGTCGGCGCCCTTCTCCATCTTGGACAGTGCCAGACCGGCTTCCGAGCAGATGAGGTTGTCCACGGCGTCGCCAGCCAGTTCGGCTACCTTGTCGGTACAGACACCATCGCCGCCAACGATCTTCGCCGTGATGCCGAGTTCCTTGGCCTGCTTGGCGAACGGACCGCCGGTGGCGTCCATGCCGCCGTACATGATCACGTCGGGCTTCTTGCCCTTGATCTTGGTCAGAATGGCCTTGAAGTCGGTGGCCTTGTCGTTGGTGGCTTCACGTGCCACCACGTTCACGCCATCGGCCTTCGAGGTCTTCTCGAACTCATCGGCCAGGCCCTTGCCGTAGGCAGTGGCATCGTCAACGATGGCCACGGTCTTGGCGTGCAGGGTCTTGGCAGCGTAGTTGGCCAGTGCCGGACCTTGCTGGGCATCGGTCGCCACCACGCGATAGGTGGTCTTGAAGCCTTGCTTGGTGTAGTCGGGGTTGGTCGACGACGGCGAGATCTGGACGATGCCGGCATCGCTGTAGATCTTCGAAGCCGGGATCGACACGCCCGAGTTCAGGTGGCCCACCACGGCCACGACCTTGGCGTCCACCAGCTTCTGGGCCACGGCGGTACCGGTCTTCGGATCGGCCGCGTCGTCTTCGCCAACCAGTTCCAGCTTGATCTTCTTGCCGTTGATGGTCAGGCCATCCTTGTTGACCTCTTCCACGGCCAGGCGGGCGCCGTTCTCGTTGTCCTTGCCAAGGTGGGCAATGCCACCGGTCAGGGGCGCCGCGTGACCGATCTTGACGATGGTCTCGCCGCCACTCGTGTCGGCTGCCGCCGTGGCAGCGGGTGCCGGTGCGGCCGATTCCACCGGCTTTTCTTCTTTCTTGCCACATGCAGCGACCAGCGCCACAGCGGCCGCGATCGGCAGAATCTTGGCAAACGTGAATTGCATGAGTGATCTCCTAGGATTCACAAAAACAGGGAATAAAACACGCCTCCCGGACGTATTCCCCGAACCGCCTTTGTTTAGTTTCAATTTGAAACGCGCGAATTGTATCCCCTTTCTTTGTAGATGCAATACGCGACGCAACAACCTGAACCTTTTACCCGCCAAATGAGCTAGGGAATTTCCCCAATGCACAAAATGGGGCAATCTCCGCTCACTTGGCAGACCCGTCACATACCCTTACAAGAATCGTGCCCAGCCCCCGCCTAGCCAGGCGGCACCGCCGTATAAGCATTGCCGGAGCCACCTATAATCACCAACTATTAATTAGGCATTTCATTTCAAATGCAAGATTGCCTCTCTAATGTGCAGAATATGTCGCCGCCCCAAAATAGGGAAAACCCCAGCATCGGGGATTACCCTGTATTGTCTGCGTGTATAGACACGCGAGAAACGTATTAATAAAGAAACGGCTATTACAGAAGTATTGGACGAGGAACAAATGCGCGGCGGCAACGAACGTGCGGAATGACACCCAAGCACCAATCATGGGCGGGAGAAAGGCGGTGCGAATTGCTGGGGAGGGATTTCGGCGCGGACACCGTCACGCGTGCGCGTGAGGTGTCCGGCAGGGACGAGGCAGGCAGAGCGCCCGGCCTCGGGAACTCAGGACTTCAGGATCAGGACTGGACCGACACGCTGGCCAGGCCGCGCGGCAGCGGGAACGACATGTTCTCTTCCACGCCCTCGAGCGCACGCACGCTCTTGACACCGAAGGTCCGCAGACGCTCGACGATTGCCTGGGCGAGCGCCTCGGGCGCCGAGGCGCCAGCCGTCAGGCCGATGCGGCGCTTGCCAGTCACCCATTCCGGCTTGAGCTGTTCCGGATCGTCCACCATGTACGCTGGCACGCCCAGACGGTCGGCCAGTTCGCGCAGGCGGTTCGAGTTCGAGCTGTTCGGGCTGCCCACCACGATCACCACTTCCACCTGCGGCACCATGAACTTCACGGCGTCCTGGCGGTTCTGCGTCGCGTAGCAGATGTCCTGCTTCTTCGGCTCGCGGATCTGCGGGAAGCGGACCTTGAGCGCGGCCACGATCTCGGCGGTTTCGTCCACCGACAGCGTGGTCTGCGTGACGTAGGCCAGCTGTTGCGGATCGGCAACGACCAGACGATTCACGTCGTCCACCGATTCCACCAGCAACATCCCGTGTTCGGATTGGCCCATGGTGCCTTCCACTTCGGGGTGGCCCCGGTGGCCGATCATGATGATCTCGCAACCCTCGCCGCGCATCTTGCCGACTTCCACGTGCACCTTGGTCACCAGCGGGCAGGTGGCATCGAAAACGGTCAGGCCTCGCGCGGTGGCGTCGGCGCGCACTTCCTTCGATACGCCATGGGCGCTGAAGATAACCGTCGAGCCCTGCGGCACTTCGTCGAGCTCGTCGACGAAGATCGCGCCTTTCTTGCGCAGGTCGGCCACCACATAGGCGTTGTGGACGATCTCGTGGCGCACATAGATAGGGGCGCCGAACCGCGACAGCGCGCGTTCGACGATTTCGATCGCACGATCGACGCCCGCGCAGAAGCCGCGCGGCTGCGCCATCAGGATCTCGGCATCGGCAGGGACAGTGGTTTCGGTCATGCTGCGTTCCGTTACAACGGCAGACATCAGAGAATTCCGATCAGCTGGACGTCGAACAGAATTGCCTGTCCGGCCAGCGGGTGGTTGAAATCGAAAAGCGCGGCGGTCTCGCCGTACTCCTTGAGCACGCCGGCGTACTTGCCGCCGCCGGGCGCGTTGAATTCGACAAGGTCGCCCGGCGCGTAGTCTTCCTCGAACGAGCTGTTCTCGCGCAGCGTGGCCAGCGAGACCCATTGCAGCAGTTCAGGATTGCGCGGGCCGAACGCCTGTTCGGGGGCCAGGCGATAGAGGGTGCGCTCGCCTTCGGCCATCCCCAGCAGCGCCTGTTCCAGCGTCGGAACGAGCTGACCCTGGCCAAGCAGCAGCGTGGCGGGCTTTTCCTCGAACGTGCTCACCACTTCGGTGCCGTTTTCGAGGGCGATGCTGTAATGAAGCGTCAGGAAGGAGTCTGCCTGGACGGTCTTGCGCGCAGGCGCGGCGTCACGTTCGGCCTGGGCCGCAGTAGATTGCAAAGTCATGGGAGTCAACCGGTCAACAGCCGCCATTGTATGCGACTAGACCATCCGCCGTTGGGCTGCTCGCGCTGGCAACTCGGAAAACCTTGAGGAAACACATCCCGGAAGAGACTGGACAGCACTCGCCGGGGCCGTTACATTGTGGGCCCCGTCGATCTCCGGTCGACGGCAGAACATGACCGGCCCATCCGTCAGCCCATGACGTGACGCAAGCAGCACGATGCAACGGCCCGCTTCCGAATCTGTCGGAAGGCATTGATTCGTCGCTCGTTTCCGGTCTATAATGTTCGTTTCGCTGAAGTACCAATCCGCTGCAGTCCGGGCCCGCGCGCCTTTTGTTGATCTGTTGCGAACATTGTCCACGAATAAGATTTAGGAGTGCTTCATGGCACGCGTCTGTCAAGTGACCGGGAAAGCGCCGATGGTCGGCAACAACGTTTCCCACGCAAACAACAAGACCAAGCGCCGTTTTCTGCCCAACCTGCAGAACCGCCGCTTCTTCGTTGAATCGGAAAACCGCTGGGTGAGCCTGCGCGTCTCGAACGCCGGTCTGCGCCTGATCGACAAGAAAGGCATCGACGCCGTGCTCGCAGACCTGCGCGCACGCGGCGAAGTCTAATTAGGAGTACACCATGGCCAGCAAAGGCGGACGCGACAAGATCAAGCTGGAATCGACCGCAGGTACCGGTCATTTCTACACGACCACCAAAAACAAGCGCACCATGCCGGAAAAGATGGAGATCTCGAAGTTCGATCCCGTCGCCCGTAAGCATGTGCCTTACAAGGAAACCAAGATCAAGTAATTGATCTACGGTCTTCAGCCAAAAGCCCCGCACTAGCGGGGCTTTTTGTTTCTGGGCGGCCGTCCGGCAATCGCCGCCAAACCTTGCCGGCCAAGGGGAAGGTGTAACAGTCTGGTGCAGGTGGGTGTAGACTTGCGAGCTTTCCCCCAACGCTCTTTCGCCCTCGCGCGATCCCTGCACCATGAACTACGACGTCGCGATCGTCGGCAGCGGGCTGGCCGGCCTTACCGTCGCTTTGCAGCTTGCCGATACCCACCGGGTTGTCATCCTCAGCAAACGCGCCATGACAACGGGGGCAAGCGATTGGGCCCAGGGCGGAATCGCCGCGGTGCTCGACTCGGGCGATAGTCACGACGAACACACGCAGGACACGCTGGTTGCAGGTGCCGGACTTTGCGACGAGGATGCGACGCGCTTCATCGTGGAGCATGGCCGCGAAGCGATCCAATGGCTGATCGACCGCGGGGTGCCGTTCACGCGCGACGAACAGGCCGAACTCGGCTTCCACCTCACCCGCGAAGGCGGGCATAGCCGCCGCCGCATCATCCACGTTGCCGACGCCACGGGCCATGCGGTGGTGACCACGCTGGCCGAGCAGGCCCGCCAGCATCCGAACATCACGATCCTCGAAGACCAGTTCGCGGTCGATCTGATCACGTCCGCCAAGCTCGGGCTGCCCGGCAACCGCTGCTATGGCCTGTACGTGCTCAATGCGGAAACGGGCGAAGTGCGCACGCTCACGGCCACGCATACGGTGCTGGCCGCCGGCGGCGCGGGCAAGGTCTACCTCTATACGACCAACCCCGATACGGCTACCGGCGACGGCATCGCCATGGCCTGGCGCGCGGGCTGCCGGGTGTCGAACATGGAATTCATCCAGTTCCATCCGACCTGCCTCTATCACCCCTACGCGAAGTCGTTCCTGATCTCGGAAGCCGTGCGCGGCGAAGGCGGCCTGCTGAGGCTGCCGGATGGCACGCGCTTCATGCCCGAGCATGACGCCCGCGCCGAACTGGCGCCGCGTGACGTGGTAGCCCGCGCCATCGACTTCGAAATGAAGAAGCGCGGCCTGGATTGCGTGTATCTCGACATCACGCACCAGCCCGTGTCGTTCCTCAAGGAACACTTCCCGACGATCTACGCCCGCTGCCTGGAACTCGGCATCGATATCGCACGCGAGCCGATTCCCGTGGTGCCGGCCGCGCACTACACCTGTGGTGGCGTGGTCACCGATACGGCGGGCCGCACCGATCTCGGCAATCTCTACGCGGTTGGCGAGACGGGCTGCACGGGCCTGCACGGCGCCAACCGCCTGGCGTCGAACTCGCTGCTCGAATGCATGGTGATCGGCCGTGCCGCGGCTGCGGACATTGCCTCGCAAGGCAAGGCCGACGCGCCGGACATCACGCTGCCGGCCTGGGACGAGAGCCGCGTATCGGATGCCGACGAGGAAGTCGTCGTCTCGCACAACTGGGATGAGCTGCGCCGCCTGATGTGGAACTACGTCGGCATCGTGCGCACCGACAAGCGGCTGGAGCGCGCGCAGCATCGGATCGGCATGCTGCGCGAGGAGATCGCCGAGTACTACGCGAATTTCCGCGTTACCCGCGATCTGTTGGAATTGCGCAACCTGGTGGAAGTGGCGTCGCTGATCGTCGACAGCGCCTACTCGCGCCACGAAAGCCGTGGCCTGCACTTCAGCCGTGACTATCCGGAAACGCTGCCGAAGGCGCTGCCTACCGTGCTGCAACCGCTGACGGGCCGCGCGGCAAGCCGCCGGAAGGTCTGAGCCTCCGGCGACAGCCCAGGACCAGATTCAGCCGACGATGCGCAGCGAATAATCGGTCGCGCGCACATCCTTGGTGAGGGCGCCGACCGAGATCCGGTCGACGCCGGTTTCGGCGAAACGGCGAATCGTTTCGTAGTTCACCCCGCCCGACACCTCGAGCAGCGCGCGCTCGCGGTTGATCGTCACGGCCTCTCGCATCATTTCCAGCGAGAAGTTGTCGATCAGCACGGACTTCGCGCCTGCCGCCAGCGCCTCTTCCAGTTCGGCGATCGATTCAACCTCGATCTGGATCGAAGCATCGGTGCCAAGCGCCAGCGCCGCTTCCATCGCCGCCGCGATACCGCCCGCTGCCGCGATGTGGTTCTCCTTGATCAGGATGCCGTCGTATAGCGCCAGGCGCTGGTTCTCCCCGCCTCCGATCCTCACCGCATACTTCTGCGCAAGCCGCAGGCCCGGCAGCGTCTTGCGCGTATCGAGCACGCGTGCGCGCGTATCGGCGATCAGATCGGCGTAACGGCGAGTGGCCGACGCCACGCCGGAGAGCAGTTGCAGGAAATTCAGCGATGGCCGCTCGGCGGTCAGCAACGCGCGTGCCGGCCCGGTGATTTCGCAGACCACGTCGTCCGGCGCCAGACGCACGCCCTCGTCCTTTTGCCACGTTACCTGCAGCCTCTCGTCGATGGCTTGCATGCAGGCGTCGAACCACGGGCGACCGCATAGCACGGCAGCTTCGCGAACAATCACGCGGGCGTGCACGGGCTTGTCGGCCGGCACCAGCAGACCGGTCAGGTCACCAGTCCCCACATCCTCGGCAATCGCCGCCTTGACGTTGGCGGCCACCGCCACACGCAGCGCGGGGCCGTAGCTATCGAATACGGAATTCACGCTCATGCCGGGCCGACTCCGCTGAACAGTGCCGATTCCTTGGCGAGATCGGCTGCGGGGCGAACATTGGCTTTCTGCTGCGCGGCGAAATCGAGCATCCGGTTGATACACGTTACGGCGCGTCGTCCGATGTCGGCGTCGACGTGAATTTCGTTGCGGCCGGTCTCGAGGACTTCGGCCAGGTTGGTCAGCGCATTCATGGCCATCCACGGGCAATGCGCGCAGCTCTTGCAGGTGGCGCTGTTGCCGGCGGTCGGGGCCTCGATGAACATCTTGCCCGGCGCGGCCATGCGCATCTTGTGCAGGATGCCGTTATCGGTGGCGACGATGAATTCGTTGGCGTCCAACTGCTGGGCCGCGGCGATCAGCTGGCTGGTCGAGCCAACCACATCAGCCTGCGCAACCACGTTGGCCGGCGATTCCGGGTGGACCAGGATCTTGGCCTTCGGATGCTCGCGGCGCAGCAGATCGAGTTCGATACCCTTGAACTCGTCGTGCACCAGGCACGAGCCCTGCCACAGCAGCATATCGGCGCCGGTCTGCTGCTGGATGTAGCTGCCCAGATGCTTGTCCGGTGCCCACAGGATCTTCTCGCCGCGCGCGTGCAGATGCTCGACGATCTTCAGGCCAATGCTCGACGTCACCATCCAGTCGGCGCGCGCCTTCACCGCCGCGCTGGTGTTGGCATAGACCACCACGGTGCGATCCGGGTGCGCATCACAAAATGCCGCGAAATCGTCGGCCGGGCAGCCCAGGTCCAGCGAGCAGGTGGCGTCCAGATCCGGCATCAGGATCGTCTTCTCGGGGCTCAGGATCTTGGCGGTCTCGCCCATGAATCGCACGCCGGCCACCACGAGCGTCTTGGCCTCGTGATCGCGCCCGAAACGGGCCATTTCCAGCGAATCGGACACGCAGCCGCCGGTTTCCTCGGCAAGATCCTGCAGGTCGGCATCGACGTAGTAATGCGCCACCAGCACCGCATTGCGCTCTTTCAACAACTTGCGAATGCGGGACTTGAGCGCCTGGCGCTCATCGGGTGTCAGCGCCGGGGGCACCTTGGCCCAGGCGTGCGCGACGCAGCTACCACCGGCGGCCGCGTCAGGGTCCGTCAGGTTCGGCTTCTCGAACTCGACGCTCTTGATCGTTTGTGGGGTCATCTCTGCAGTACTCCTCGGCGCACCGTTGGCTGCCGCGCTGTGGACGCGCGGTCTGTGCCATCACATGGAGAAGTTTAGCCAAAAGAAAAGCCCCGCCTGGGGCGGGGCTTTGTAGCCATGACGGGCGCGTCGGCGATTGTATCAGGCGTACCGGCGCAGGCGCAGCGAAAACTCCTGCAGCGCCTGGATCCCGCTGGCTTCAGCGCGATGGCACCAAGCCTGCAGCTGAGCCAGCAGTTGCTCGCGAGTCAGGTTCGAGCGGCCCCAGATCACAGCCAGTTCGCGGCGCATTTCCACGAACGTGCTCAGCATCTTGTTTTGCTCGACGATGGTCGCCAATTGCTGACGTTGCGGCGCAGCCAGCTTGGTTTCCTCGCGGTGGAACCACTTGCGGGCCGGCTTGAAGCTCGAGTACTCGGGCGTGTTGCCTTCCTTGTGCTTGCGCAGTTCATCCTTGTAGGCGGACTTCAGCGTCTTGGCATAGCGAGCCATCACGTCGTAGCGGTTAGCGATGATCGCTTCCAGCGTGTTGTGATCCACCGGACGGGCCTCCACCAGGCGAGCCTTGGGCGGGATCTTCTTGACCTTGGCCAAGCCCACCGACTGCATCGCGCGGATGTACCACCAGCCCACGTCGATCTCGTACCACTTGATCGAGAACTTGGCCGACGTCGGATAGGTGTGATGGTTGTTGTGCAGCTCTTCACCACCGATGATGAAGCCCCACGGCGACACGTTGGTCGATGCGTCTTCGCAGTCGTAGTTGCGATAGCCCCAGTAGTGGCCCAGGCCATTGATGATGCCGGCGGCATGGATCGGGATCCAGAGCATCTGCACCGCCCACACGGACATGCCGACCAGGCCGAACAGGGCCAGGTCGATGATCAGCATCAGCGCCACGCCTTGCCAGGAGAAGCGCGAGTACAGATTGCGCTCGATCCAGTCATCGGGCGTGCCGTGACCGAACTTGGTGACGGTTTCCTTATTCTTGGCCTCGGCGCGATACAACTCGGCGCCTTCCAGCAGCACCTTGCGGATGCCGCGGGTCTGCGGGCTGTGCGGATCGTCTTCGGTTTCGCACTTGGCGTGGTGCTTGCGGTGAATCGCGGTCCACTCCTTGGTCACCATGCCCGTGGTCATCCACAGCCAGAAACGGAAGAAATGCTGGGCGATCGGATGCAGGTCCAGCGACCGGTGCGCCATGCAGCGGTGCAGGAAAATAGTCACGCCGGCGATCGTGATGTGCGTCATCACGAGCGTGTAGATCACGATCTCCCACCAGGACCAGTTGGCGAGGCCGTTGGCGGCCCAATCAAGAATTGAGTCGAACAAACTGTGTTCTCCGTCTAAAAAACGAGGGATGCAGTGCGGCACTACCATGCAACGCACCAAACGCGCAGAAAAAAGACTGCAAATTCAACGATTGCGATAGCTTTCTGGCGCTGGCGCAATCCTGCGTAGGTGGCAGGAGCCGGGCCGAGGCACGAACCGCTGCAATCTGGCGGTTGTCTGGAAGTGGGGGCTTACGGGTTGGTCTGCAACCCGCGTTCAACCCGATATTCTACCGGATCGGCGCGGGTCAGACATCCGCTTTTTCCCCGACTTTGAGCGGCTGGCGCGGGAAACGTTCAATCCTGTGCGGCATCCGCCACGACAAGTGGCGTCGCCGGATTCAGCATCCGCACCTCGCGCTGCGGATATGGGATCGAAATGCCATTTTCGTGAAACGCGCGCCAGATGGCCCGGTTCATCGCCGACTGCACGCCAAGCTTGCCGTTCTGTGGATCCGCGATGTAGACGGCAGTTTCGTACTCGATGCCGCTGTCAGCAAACATCACCAGGAACGTGGCGGGTGCCGGCGTTTCGAGTACACGTGGCAAATTGCGCACACAGTCCTGCAGCAACCCGATCACCATTTCCGGATCGGCGGCATAGTCCGCTTGCACCCGTGTAGCCACGCGCACATTCGTTCCAGAGAACGAATGGTTTTGCACTGACTGGGCCACAAGTTGCTCATTCGGCACAAGCGTCTCGCCGTCGCCATTGCGCACAACGGTGTAGCGCGTGCGAATCTGCGACACGATGCCGGTGTACTTGTCGACCGTGATCTGGTCGCCAAGCTTGACCGAGCGGTCGAGCAGAATGATGAAGCCCGATATGTAGTTGCTGGCGATCTTCTGCAGGCCAAGACCGAGGCCGACACCCAGTGCGCCGCCAAACACCGAGAGCACGGTCAGGTCGATGCCCACCAGCGACAGGCTCAGCAGCAACGACACCAGCAACAGCAGCGCCTTGGTGATGCGCGTCAGCACGACCTTCAGGTTCGAATCGAGCGTGGTCGCACGCATCAGGCGCTCTTCCAGCCACGAACCAAACCACATCGCCACCAGCACGGTCAGGAGAATCCAGACCATGGCCATCAGCGAATCGGCCAGGTTGATGTGCTGCTTGCCGCCAATCGAGAACCGCACGTCCCGCATCCATGCGACCACGTCCGGCAGCACGCCAAGCACGTACAAACCCATGGCGATCCACGTCAGGGTCGTCAGTACCTTCTCCACCAGCACAAGCATGCCGTGAAGCTGGCCATGTCCCGATATCACGCGCCGGAGGATGTAGAACGTCACATACAACGAGGTGATGCCGAACAGCGGCACCAGCGCCAGCCGCAGAACGCTGATCGGGATCAGCGATTCCAGCGAGAAACGCGCCACCAACACCAGCAGCCAGCTGATGAGCGGGAACACCGCCCGCTCCAGGCTGACCGCGGCCATGCGCAACGAGAAGCTTGCCGACTGGTGGCGAACCTCCAGCCGCTTGACCACGCGCCGCGACAGCGGCCACGCGATCAACAGGCAAATGGCCAGTACCCCGATTTGCCAGAAAAACCCCGGGCCGCCCGCATCGTGGATCAGGTCCTGAACCATCTTGCCGAACATCGCGTGCGAACGTTTCAGCTCGGCAAGCGTATCGGGGTTCATCAGCGTGCCATCCGCCATCAGCGCGTGCGCTCCAACACCGCGGCGAAGAAGCCATCGGTCTGATGGATATGCGGATAAAGCGCCAACATGCCGCCTTCCGCCGGCAACTCCGGCACCTCGATCTTCTGCTCGGCCAGCACTTCGCTCACCGGCACAAGGCGGAAATTCTCGTGGGATGCCAGGAAATCACGGATGATTGCCTCGTTTTCGGCCTCCAGCACGCTGCACGTGGCGTACACGACACGGCCGCCGCCCTTCACCAGCTTCGCCGCGGCATCGAGGATGGCCGCTTGCTTCGCGGTGAGTTCCACAACCGATTCCGGCGTCTGACGCCACTTCAGGTCGGGATTACGGCGCAGGGTACCCAGGCCGCTGCAAGGCGCGTCCACCAGCACGCGATCGATCTTGCCGGCCAGGCGCTTGACCTTGGCATCGCGCTCGGAGTCGATCAGCACCGGGTGCACGTTCGACAGGCCGCTACGAGCCAGACGCGGCTTCAGATTGGCCAGGCGCTTCTCCGACACATCGAATGCATAGAGCCGCCCAGTCGAGCGCATGGCCACGCCCAGCGCCAGCGTCTTGCCGCCAGCGCCCGCGCAGAAGTCGACCACCATCTCGCCGCGACGCGGCGCAAGCAGATGGCACAGCAACTGACTGCCTTCGTCCTGCACTTCCACGCCACCGTTGATGAACAGCGGGAGCTGGTTCAACGCGGGCTTGCCCTTGAGGCGGATGCCAGCCGGCGCCATCGGGGCCAGTTCAGCGGCGATACCGGCCGTCTGGAGTTCGGCCAGTGCCTCTTCACGCGACAACTTGGCGGTGTTCACGCGCAGGTCGAGCGGCGCGGGACGCAGCCAGGCATCGCCAAGCGCAGCAGTGAATGCCTCGCCATGACGCGCCACCAGATCGTCATACAGCCACTCGGGCAGGTTGGCGCGCACGCGCGGCGCCAGGCTGGAGCGCTCGATCGTGGTCAGACGGTCGAGCCAGACAGCTTCGTCGGGATGAAGGAAGGGCGAAAGCACATCGCGGCCGAGCGTCGCGGCCAGGCCCAGCAGCCCGAGGCGGCGCGTGGCCGAACCTGTGCCACTTTCGGCAAATTGACCAAATTCGACGCGTCGGCGCAACACTGCAAAAATTGCTTCAGCGATGATGCCTCGGTCACGATGACCAAGTTTGCTGTTTTCGCGGAAGTAATGGCTGACCACCGCGTCGGACGGACGCGCGAACAACAGCACCTTGCCGAGCAGTCGGTCGATATGTTGCAGATGGAAAGCCTGCAGGCCGCCGGGCGTGCGCGGCGCGCCGTCAGCGCCCTGCTGCCGGGCGTTGGGCGACTTGCGGATCGGGCTGGCCTTGCCTTTGCTCGGACGCGAGCGCTGGCGATTGTCTTGGGAAGTTGCGGGATTGCGACTCATGGCTGTTTTCCTGCCGCTTGGGGCGAGATGGCCATGAACCATTGGGGCTCGGCCGGTTGAACTACTTGAACGACACCGTCCTGCACGTGCAGACGGTCTTCGACGAACCAGCGCACGGCGCGCGGGTAAATGACATGTTCGCTATCGAGCAAACGATCGGCCAGCGACTCCGGTGTATCGCCAGGCAGAACATCAAGTGCCGCCTGCAACACGATCGGACCATGATCGAGTTCTGGCGTCACGAAATGCACTGTCGCGCCATGCAGCTTGACGCCCGCCTCCAACGCCTGCTTGTGCGTATGCAACCCGGGGAAGCTCGGCAGCAGCGACGGATGGATGTTGAGCATTCGCCCGGCGTAATGCTCAACGAAGCCAGGGGTCAGGATCCGCATGAAGCCTGCCAGCACGACGAGGTCGGGCTGATAGGCGTCGATGGTGTCCCGCATCGCGGCGTCGAAACTCTCACGTCCGGAAAACTGCTTGTGGTCCACCACACCGGTGGCAATACCGTGGCGCGAGGCGAACTGCAGGCCCGAAGCATCGGGGCGGTTCGACAGTACCGCTGCCACGCGCGCCGGCCATTTCTCGGCGGCGCAGGCCCGGACGATCGCTTCCATGTTGGAGCCACGCCCGGAAATCAATATCACAATATTCTTCATCGCCGCGATTCTACCAAGCTGTGGTCCAAACACTTGCAAACCATGCGCATTAGGTACTTAATTACCGCCAAACGCACATGGGGCAACAAAAACAGGCGCGCCCACCAATCCCACTACCCCCGTGTGATGGATTGTGACGCGCAACCCGCTCTGTTAGAGTGGGCCCTACGCCCACGCGCCGCGACACAAAAAGACGGTGACAACAAGGGCGAAACGGGAACTTAGACGGGAATACGCATGTTGAACGCTGCACCGACTTTGTTGGTGGTCGATGATCATCCTATGGCGCTCTCGGGCACAACCGCCTTCCTGGCGGAAGTGATGCCCGACGTCGCCGTTCATTCCGCTGGCAGCGCCAAGGAAGCCCTTCACTCCCTGAACCAGGGGCTCCGTCCCGATATCGTGCTGCTCGACATCTGGCTGAACGATGGTACTGGCTTCGATGCCATGCAGTCGTTCAAAACCGTGATCCCGGGCGCCCGATTCATCTTCATGTCGGCGGAGGCCACACCCGAGATCGTGGGCCGCGCCCGCGCGCTATCGGCCTGCGGTTTCGTCGGCAAGCATCTGGACGCCAACGCGTTCACTGCGGCCGTGCGCAAGGTCCTGGCCGGCGACACCAGTTTTCCATCCGATGAGGCCTTGTCCGGCCGATCGCAATCGTTCGGCCCCGCCCACGGCATTCCCGTCACGCCGGCCGAACTCGGCCTCACGCCGCGCCAGGGCTCGGTGCTCGCGCTGGTGCTCGAAGGACTGCCGAACAAGGTCATCGCCCGCAAGCTGGGGCTGACCGAGAACACCGTCAAGGAACACGTCTCCGCCATCCTGCAACGGCTGGGCGTGCGCACGCGCATGCAGGTCATGTCGCGCATGGAGCGTTTTCGCCTGCGCCAGTGAGGCAGTGAACATCGCCACCCATGAATGACAACGCCGCCCTTGAGGCGGCGTTGTCATTCATGGGTTCATGCCGTGGGCAACCAGCGGCGCAGCAACATGCGCAGGTTCGCTGGGTCTACCGGTTTCGGCAGGACGAAGTAGCCTGCCTCCTCGGCCGCCTGCAGCGCCGCGGACTTCAGATCGCCCGTCAGCAGCGCGCTGCGTGCCTGAGGCTGCGACGTCTGCCAGCGCTCCAGCAAATCGAGCCCGTTCTCGTTGCCGGGCAAGCGCAGGTCACAGAAGATGATGTCCGGCTTGAGACCCTTGGCGAAGAGACGGTCGGCCTCTTCCCCGTGCGCAGCACATGCCACGCGAATGCCCCAGGCCTCCATCAAGGCGATCCACGCCTTGCGAATCTGGCTATCGTCATCGACCACCAGCACAGTGCCACGTAAACGATCGTGTCGCGCTTCTTCCGCCTGCGCATTCGCCCGCATCGCCCGAACACTGGCTACGGTCTCCTCGGGCACCGGCGCCAGCGCGAACCAGAATACCGATCCCTTGCCCGGTACCGAGCGCACGCCGTAAGTCCCGCGCATCAGACGCACGCATTCCCGGAAGATCGCGAGCCCCAGACCGAGACCCTGCGACGGATCGCGCTGCGGATTGTGAACCTGGTAGTACGGCGAGAAGATCTCCGGCAGGTGCTCGGGCGTGATGCCCGCACCGGTGTCCCAGACCTCCAGCCGCACGTGCTTGCGGCGCTGTCGCGCGGTCACCAGAATGCCGCCGCGCTTCGTATAGCGCAGCGCGTTCTGCACGAGGTTGAACAGCGCCCGCCGCAACAGCACCGGCTCGGCCATGACGAACAGTTCGTCAGGCACGCGTGGTGTCAGCGTCAGACCGCTTTCGCGCGCATCAGCGGCGAACTGGCTCATCACGTCATGGATCAGCGAATTGAGTTCGCATGGCTCCAGCGTCGGCAACACCTTGCGCCCCTCAAGCTTGGACAGGTCAAGCAGGGACCGGAACAGCAGATCGATAGTCTGCGTCCCGGCGGCCACCTGCTCGACGAGCGGGTGGAGCGAACTCGATTGGTTGCGCGCACGCAACGCTTCGACCAGCATCACGAGGGCATGAACAGGCTGGCGCAGGTCGTGACTCGCGGCCGCCAGGAAACGGGATTTCTCCTCGCTGGCATGAAGTGCCCGTTCCTTCTCTTCCTGAAACTGCTTGGCGAGCCGGCGGCTTTCGGATTCGAGCTGGATGGCCCGCACCAGCGTGTGCTGCAGATTCAGCGAGTGCCGTGCCAGCATCAGCGCGTAGATAGCCAGCAGCAATTGCACATAGGTGCCGTGGCCCGGAAAGGCAAAGTTGGCCAGCAGCACATTCGGCACAAGGATCGGCACGCCGGCAAAGACCAGGTTCGATGGGATGGGCGACTGCGACGTGGCGCCGCCGGCGAGCACGCCCAGCGTCAGCAGATACAGCACGCTCGAGAACACCACGGACGACGAATACAGATGCAGCAGCGCCGAACTGCCCCAGGTCAGTCCCGTCAGAAACGCAATGGCGCGCATATTGTTCCACCACTTGCGCGTGTGCGCCGAGCGGCTCAACCTGCCCATATCGCGCTGGAACCCGAGGTAGAACCACATCCCGCCGATGGTCAGCAGCAGCATGATGGCGCACCAGATCACCAGCGCCACGTGGTTGGCTTCGTTCCAGAACGTGTACGCGGTCAGTCCCGGCAGCAGGGCCGAGGATGCAATGCCCGTGGGGGAGACACGATGAACGGTGACGAGCAGCTTGGCTCGCGTTTCGGTGTCCAGTTGCGGCCCGGGCGGGGGCAGGATCTTGTTGAGCAGCGCGTTCAAGTGTGGCGTGGCACGTAAGGCGACGTTCTTCGTCGCTGCAACTGGCATCAGACAAGTCTGCCGACGTTGCAGAAATCGCGCAATTTTGTTGCAAGTGGGGCATATCATGCCGATTTTTGCGGCGCCGCGCCATTGCGAGGCGCCCCAATAACCCACAAATTTGTCAAAAGCACCACGTTTGTGGGGGGCGTGTGTCGAAAGCGCGCGCCAGACCCGCGTCAAATTGGTCGGCCGGCAGGCTTTTCGGGCGGCAATCCGGTGGTTCGCCTTATAATGCCCCCTTTCCCAAAAACGCTCGTCCGCCGTCCTCGTGAAAGTCTTCCGCGGTCTGCCCAATGCCGAAAGCCGGGCGCCTTGCGCGCTTACCATCGGCAATTTCGACGGTGTGCATCGCGGCCACCAGTCGTTGCTCGCGCGCGCGCGCGCGGCCGCCGATGCACGCGGCCTGCCGCTGTGCGTGATGACATTCGAGCCGCATCCGCGCGAATTCTTCGCCCCCGAGCACGCTCCCACCCGTATCGCTCTGCTGCGCGACAAGCTCGACGCGCTGCGCCGCAACGGCGTGGATCGCGTGGTGGTGGAGCATTTCAATGCGCATTTCGCCGCCCAGTCGCCTCAGGCTTTCGTCGAGAACGTGCTCTGGCACGGCCTCCACGCCCGATGGGTGCTGGTTGGCGACGACTTCCGCTTCGGCGCCAAGCGCGCCGGCGACTTCTCCTATCTGCAGGAGGCCGGCCGGCAGTTCGGTTTCGACGTCGAGCAGATGGGATCGGTCTCCGAAGGCGGCATCCGCATCTCCAGCTCAGCCGTGCGCCAGGCACTGGCCGGTGGCGACCTGGAACATGCGCGCCGGCTGCTCGGCCACGGCTACGCGATCAGCGGCCACGTGATCCATGGACGCAAGCTCGGCCGTGACCTCGGGTTTCCGACGCTGAACCTGCGGATCTCGCACAAGCGCCCGGCCGTGAACGGCATCTTCGTGGTGCAGGTGCATGGCATTGCCGACCACCCGGTGCCCGGCGTGGCCAGCATCGGCGTGCGGCCGACCGTCGAGGACGCCGGCCGCGTGCTGCTGGAAGTGCACCTCTTCGACTTCAACGAAAACCTGTACGGCAAGCTGATACGGGTGGAATTCATGAAGAAGCTGCGTGACGAGAAGCGCTACGACTCGCTCGAAGCGCTGACCGCGGCCATCGCCAAGGATGCCGCCGACGCGCGCGCATTCTTTGGCCAGACCGCGCCGGATGCCGGCCGGCGCGACTTCGCCACCTCCGCCACCGACCGAATTAGCTAGCGGCCGGCAGCGCGCTCGATCAACGAGCCGCGGCCGGGACCCGCCCTGCCTCACCCCGAATGACACGCGCGGTGGTCATGCACGCGCCGCGCCCTACCGAATTGCCTTGAGAATCAACCATGTCCGACGACAAACGCGCCAAGCCTGAAAAAAGCAAGTATCCGGTCAATCTGCTGGATACCCCGTTCCCGATGCGCGGCGATCTGCCCAAGCGCGAGCCGCAATGGGTCAAGCAATGGCAGGACAAGCAGCTCTACAAGAAGATCCGCGCCGCCCGCCATGGCGCCAAGAAATTCGTGCTGCATGACGGCCCGCCGTACGCCAATGGCGATATCCACATCGGCCACGCAGTCAACAAGGTCCTGAAGGACATGATCATCAAGGCGCGCGGCCTGACCGGGTTGGACGCCGTCTACGTGCCGGGCTGGGACTGCCACGGCATGCCGATCGAGATCCAGATCGAAAAGCAGTTCGGCAAGGGTCTCCCGGTGCAGGAAGTCCAGTCGAAGGCGCGCGCCTACGCCACCGAGCAGATCGCCCGCCAGCGCAAGGACTTCGAGCGCCTGGGCGTGCTCGGCGACTGGGAGAACCCGTACCTGACCATGAACTTCAGCAACGAGGCCGACGAGCTTCGCGCGCTGGGCAAGATCATGGAGCGCGGCTACGTGTTCCGCGGCCTGAAGCCGGTCAACTGGTGCTTTGACTGCGGCTCGGCGCTGGCCGAGGCGGAGGTCGAGTACAAGGACAAGGTCGACCTGTCGATCGACGTCGGCTTCCCGTTCGCCGAGACCGACAAGATCGCTCACGCATTCCATGTGCCGCTGGCCCAGCTAGAAGGCAAGCCGGGCTGGATCGTGATCTGGACCACCACCCCGTGGACCATCCCGTCGAACCAGGCGCTGAACATGCACCCGGAGGTGGAATACGCGCTGGTCGACACGCCGCGTGGCTTCCTGATCCTGGCCAAGGATCGCGTCGAGGAACAACTCAAGACCTACGCGCTGGAAGGCACGATCGTCGCCACGGCGCGCGGTGACGCGCTGACCGAAGTGCGCTTCCACCACCCGCTGGCGAAAATGGACGCCGGCTACGTCCGTACCTCGCCGGTCTACCTGGGCGACTACGTGACCACCGACACCGGTACCGGCATCGTCCACTCGGCGCCGGCCTACGGCGTGGAAGACTTCCAGTCGTGCAAGGCGCACGGCATGCCGGATTCGGACATCATCAGCCCCGTGATGGGCGATGGTGTCTACGCCAGCACGCTGCCGCTGTTCGGCGGCCTGTCGATCTGGGATGCCAATCCGAAGATCGTCGAGGTGCTGCGCGAGTCGGGCAACCTGTTCAACTCGCACAAGTACGAGCACAGCTACATGCACTGCTGGCGTCACAAGACGCCGATCATCTACCGCGCCACGTCGCAGTGGTTCGCGGGCATGGACGTGGACCCGGTGGACAACGGCCCGACGCTGCGCGAAACCGCGCTGGCTGGCATCGAGGCTACCGAGTTCTACCCGGCCTGGGGCAAGCAGCGCCTGCACAACATGATCGCCAACCGCCCGGACTGGACGCTCTCGCGCCAGCGCCAGTGGGGCGTGCCGATGGCCTTCTTCGTCCACAAGGAAACGGGCGCCCTGCACCCGCGCACGCCTCAGCTGCTCGAGGAAGTGGCCAAGCTTGTGGAGAAGCACGGCATCGAGGCCTGGCAGACGCTCGACCCGAAGGACCTGCTCGGCGACGAAGCCGCGCAGTACGAGAAGAACCGCGACACGCTCGACGTGTGGTTCGACTCGGGCACCACGCACTGGACCGTGATCCGCGGCTCGCACCGTGACGAGCTGTACGATCCGGCCGCCGACCTGCCGGATGGCCGCCTTGCCGACCTCTATCTGGAAGGCTCGGACCAGCATCGCGGCTGGTTCCACTCGTCGCTGCTGACCGCGTCGATGCTCTATGGCAAGCCGCCCTACAAGGCACTGCTGACGCACGGCTTCACGGTCGACGGCGAAGGCCGGAAGATGTCGAAGTCGGTCGGCAATACAGTGTCGCCGCAGGACATCTCGAACAAGATGGGCGCCGAGATCATCCGCCTGTGGGTGGCATCGACCGACTATTCGGGCGAGCTGTCGATCTCCGACGAAATCCTGAAGCGCGTGGTGGAAGGCTATCGCCGCATCCGCAACACGCTGCGCTTCCTGCTGGCCAACCTGACCGACTACGACCACGCCAAGCACGCGCTGCCGGCTTCGGAATGGCTCGAGATCGACCGCTACGCCGTGGCGCTGACCGACCGCCTGCAGAAGGAGGTGCTGTCGCACTACCAGGCCTACGAGTTCCACCCGGTCGTCGCCAAACTGCAGACGTTCTGCTCCGAGGACCTCGGCGGCTTCTACCTGGACGTATTGAAGGACCGCCTGTACACCACGGCCGCTGACTCGAAGGCTCGCCGTGGCGCGCAGAACGCGCTGTATCACATCACCCAGGCGATGCTGCACTGGATGGCGCCGTTCCTGACGTTCACGGCCGAGGAAGCGTGGCAGATCTTTGCCCACGGCACCGAGCACAAGGACACGATCTTCACGAGCACGTACTATGCGATCCCGTCGGTGGACGACGGCGACACGCTGCTGCAGAAGTGGCACGAAATCCGTACCGTGCGCGCCGAAGTCACGCGCCAGCTCGAAGCCGTGCGCGTGGAAGGCGACATCGGTTCGTCGCTGCAGGCGGAAGTCACGATCGCCGCGGGCGGTCCGGTGCTGGCCGCGCTGCAGAGCCTGGAAGACGACCTGCGTTTCGTGCTGCTGACGTCGGCCGCCAAGGTCACGCCGGCGCCAGAAGGCGGCGACCTGCTGGTGACGGTCACGCCGTCGCAGCACGCCAAGTGCGAGCGTTGCTGGCACTACCGCGCCGACGTGGGCCACAACCCCGAGCATCCGACGATCTGCGGCCGCTGCGACAGCAACCTGTTCGGCGCCGGTGAACACAGGAGCCACGCCTGATGGCATCGTCCACTCGTTCGACGCGTTCGACGCCGGCCCGCGGCAAGAGCAAGGGCGCCAGCAGCAACGTCACGCCGTGGCTGTGGATGGCCTTTGCCCTGCTGGTGGTGATGATCGACCAGTTCTTCAAGGTGGTGATCACGCGCTCGTTCCAGTACGGCGAGTCGCGCCCGGTCACCAGCTTCTTCAACCTGGTGCTGGTCTATAACAAGGGCGCCGCGTTCAGCTTCCTCGCGGATGCGGGCGGCTGGCAGCGCTGGTTCTTCACGCTGCTGGGCGTGGTGGTCGGCGCGTTCATCATCTGGCTGCTCTATCGCCATACGGGACAGAAGCTGTTTTGCCTGGCGGTATCGTTGATTCTCGGTGGCGCCGTGGGGAATGTGGTCGACCGGATCATCCACGGCCACGTGATCGACTTCCTGGATTTCCATCTGCGTAACACGCATTTCCCGGCATTCAACGTGGCGGACTGCGCGATTACGCTCGGAGCGATCCTGCTGATCGTCGACGAGCTGCGGCGCGTGCGACGTCACTGACACCTGTCATACGCCCCTCTCCCACAAGCGGGAGAGGGCGCCAGCCAACTTTCCCTTCCAGCGCGTCGCCTCTCCCGGCGGTATCATGCGCAGACTCCCGTCTCCCTGAAGAGCTCTCCCCATGGATTTGCGCGGCAAGCACATCGTCCTTGGCCTGACTGGCGGCATCGCCTGCTACAAGTCAGCCGAGCTGGTCCGACTGCTCACCAAGGCTGGCGCCACGGTGCAGGTGGCGATGACCGAAGCGGCAACGCACTTCATCACGCCGGTCACGATGCAGGCGCTCTCCGGACGCCCGGTGTTCCTCTCCCAATGGGACGCCCGCATCGACAACAACATGGCGCATATCGACCTCTCACGAGAGGCAGACGCCGTCATGATCGCGCCAGCATCGACCGATTTCCTCGCCAAGGTAGCCAACGGCCTCTGCGACGACCTGCTGACCACGCTGTGCATCGCGCGTGAATGTCCGCTGCTGGTGGCGCCGGCGATGAACCGGCAGATGTGGGCCGCCGCGCCAACGCAACGCAATGCCGCGCAGCTACGCGCCGATGGGGTCATGATCCTCGGCCCCGGCACGGGGGACCAGGCCTGTGGTGAAATCGGCGACGGGCGGATGCTCGAACCGGAAGAACTTGTCGAAGACCTGATCGCGTTCTTCCAGCCCAAACCGCTGGCTGGCAAGCGCGTGCTGATCACGGCTGGCCCGACGTTCGAAGCGATCGATCCGGTACGCGGCATCACGAACCTGTCCTCGGGCAAGATGGGATTCTCGATCGCGCGCGCCGCGCGTGAAGCGGGTGCCGACGTACTGCTGGTGGCTGGCCCGACCGCGCTCGACACGCCACGTGGCGTCACGCGCACCGATGTGCGCAGCGCCCAGCAGATGCACGACGCGGTCATGGCGCAACTGCGCGATGTCGACGTATTCGTCGCCGTGGCCGCCGTGGCGGATTGGCGTCCCGCGGAGGTCGCGCAGCAGAAGCTCAAGAAGGCCAACGACACCGACACGCCGACCCTGCAATTCGTGCAGAACCCGGACATCCTGGCTGCCGTGGCCGCCCGTGCCGATGCCCCCTATTGCGTCGGCTTTGCGGCCGAGAGCGAGAACCTGGAGCAATACGGCGAGCAGAAGCGCAAGCGCAAGGGCGTGCCGCTGCTGGTCGGCAATATCGGCCATCGCACGTTCGGTCTCGACGACAACGAGATCGTGCTGTTCGACGCCAACGGCATGACGCGCCTGCCGCGCGCGGACAAACTCTCGCTGGCGCGCGAGCTTGTCACCGCAATCGGCCAGCGTCTGCCGCGCAAACCCGTGTAATCCGCCACCCTGCCTGCCATGAGCCAACCCCGCCCCAAGCTGCGCCTGTCCGTGCTCGACCAGAGCCCGGTCATCGCCGGCCATACCGCGCGCGACGCGGTGGCTGCGACCGTCGAACTGGCCCAGATGGCCGACGATCTCGGCTATACCCGCTACTGGTGCGCCGAACACCACGGTCTGCAAGGCGTCTGCAATCCCGCGCCCGAAGTCATGCTGGCGCGGCTGGGCAGCGCGACGAAGCGCATCCGCGTGGGCTCCGGCGGCGTGATGCTGCCCTACTACAGCCCGTTCAAGGTGGCCGAGCAGTTCCGTATGCTCGAAGCGCTGTTTCCGAACCGCGTCGACCTGGGCGTGGGCCGCGCGCCCGGCGGCGATATGCGCACCGCGCAGGCGGTGGCCATGGGGCAGTACAACCGTGGCGACCAGTTCCCGCAACAGGTGCAGGACCTGGCCTGGCTGCTGCGCGGGGAAGTCCCGCCCGACCATCTGGCCGAAGGGGTGCTGCTGCAGCCGGTGATCGACACCAAACCCGAACTCTGGGTGCTTGGTTCGAGCGATTTCGGCGGCGCACTGGCCGCCCGTCTCGGGCTGCGATTCGCGTTTGCCCACTTCATCAATGCGCACAGCGGGCATCTGGTTACCCAGCAATATCGCGAAGCGTTCGAGTCCGGCTACGAAGACAAGCCTTACAGCGCCGCAGCTATCTTCGTCATCTGCGCCGATACCGAACAGGAAGCCGCGACGCTGGAACGCGCGGTCGATATCCGCCGGCTGCAGATGGCCTATGGCGTGAACGCGCCCATTCCTTCGCTGGCGCAGGCGGCCGACTTCACGCCGACCGAACGCGACCGGATGATCATCGAGCGCGAACGGCCGCGCACGATCTGCGGCACGCCCGAGCAGGTTGCCGAGCGGATGCTGGCGCTCAAGGACCGGTTCGCGGCGGACGAACTGGTCGTGCTGAGCGTGACGGCCTCCTACAAGGCGCGTCTGCGCACCTACCAGTTGCTGGCCGAGGCATTCGACCTGGCCGCCTGACTCCAGGCCATCCGGCGCGGCGCGGTATGATTCGGCCTTTGGCCAGTCCGTGCTTTTGCCGGACTGCCCAGCCCATCTTTCACGCATTGCAGGAAACCGCTTCCATGACCGTAGCCACCAATCCGACCGTCGAAATCAAGGTGCTCGACGCCCGCCTGAATGACTGGGGCCTGCCCGCCTACCAGAGCGACATGGCCGCCGCCATCGACCTGCACGCTTGCGTGGACGGCCCGGTCACGATCGAGGCCGGCACGCCTGCGCAACTGATTCCGGCCGGTATCGCGGTGCATATGGCCAATCCGTACATGTGCGCCACGATCGTGCCGCGCTCGGGTCTGGGCCACAAGAAGGGGCTCGTACTCGGCAATTCGATCGGTGTGATCGACGCGGATTACCAGGGGCAAATCATGGTCAGCGTGTGGAATCGCAACGCGCCCGGCACCGAACCGATCGTGATCCAGCCCGGCGAGCGTATCGCCCAGATGATGTTCGTGCCGGTGCTGCGCCCGGTGTTCACGACGGTGGAAGAATTCTCGGAGGATTCGACGCGTGGTGCCGGTGGCTTCGGGTCGACCGGCGTCGCGCACGCAAAGGCGTAAAGCCAGAGCGGTACTCTCCCTCTCTCGCTGTCCTGGAGAGGGAGAAAGACTTCAGCGCTGCTCGAAGATCAGCGCTACACCATTGGCCTGCATCGCCGGGATCAGCGTGACTTCCGGTGACAGGTCGATAGACTCGACACCCTGCTCGCGCCAGTGAGCGCGCGCGCCAGCCAGGTTGGACGTGGCAAGGCGAATAGCCGCGTAGCCGCGCTCGGCGTGTTGCAATTGCGGTGCGCCAGCGGCAACCGCCAGCGCCTGCGGCGCCACGATCACGAACCTGGCGTCGCCAATGGCGATCGTGGCAGCCTCATCGGTCGCCTCGATGATCGCCCCGCCCGTCAGCACAGCATAGGCCTCGGCCGTCGCGCTCACCTGCTCCGCCTCCACCACCAGATACGTTGCCGCAATGGCCCGAACGCCATTCGCGTGCGCCATCCATTCCGGGCGCCACAGCAACTCCGGCGTGCGGTGTTCGCAGACGAAGTAGCGCGCGCCTGGCGCGCCATCAAGTGCCGTGACGCGGAACGTGGCCGGATGCTCGCTGCCATCATCGAGCCGGACCGGGCGTGAGAACTCGATCGGATCGGACGGCTGGAAGCCCGCCGCACGCAGGCGGTCGGCCGTGGCGAACGCATCGCTGCTCTTGCAGGACATGGCCGCGCAGCCATCCCCGCGCTGCTGGGCGTCCCAGTAGTACTGACGACTCGGGCTCGGCGCGGTGACGTGCAGCAGTTCCAGGTAATCACGCGCCAGCATGATGCAGTGGTTCTGCGATCCCAGCGTGTGATAGCCGCGCGGCGTCAGCGTGAATCCCAGCGCGCGCCAGTTGGCAACCGCGGCGTCCAGGTCGCCGCAAACCACCACGGCATGATCGAAAGGTTCAGGCAGACCGCTCATTGCTGACTCGACATTTACTCGAACTGGATATTGGCCTTGCGAGCCACCGCCTGCCATTTGTCATGCTCGTGGCGCACCAGGTTGCCGAGGTCGGCAGGTGTGCCAACCGCAATTTCGAAACCCTGGGCCGTCAGCGCCTCAACCACCTTGGGCTGGCGAATCGCGACGCCCAGCGCATCGTGCAGGCGGGTCACGGTATCGGGCTGCATATGAGCCGGGCCGAAAACGCCGATCCACGAGTAGGCCTCGAAGCCCTTGAAGCCCTGCTCGGCCACGGTCGGCACCTGCGGAAGCTGTTTGATGCGGCTCGATCCGGTCACGCCGAGCACCTTGATCGTCTTGGCGGCGATGTGGGCCTGCACGGCGGCGTAGCTGCTGAAGAACAGGTCGACTTCCCCCGCCAGCACGGCTTGCACGGCCGGGCCGCCACCCTTGTAGGGCACGTGGAGGAACTGGACGCCCGCGTCGGTGGCCAGCGCTTCCGCGGCAAGCTGGTTCAGGCTGCCGATGCCAGACGAGGCATAACGCACGCCCTTGGGATTGGCGCGGGCCAATTCCACGAGCTCACGCACGTTCGAGGCTGAAAGCGCGGGATTGGCAGCGATCACCAGCGGGAAGCGCACCAGTTGGGAGATCGGCGTGAAATCCTTGAACGTGTCGTACGGCAGGTTCTTGTACGCAAATGGATTGATCGCGTGCGTATCGAAGGCCATCAGTAGCGTATTGCCATCCGGCTTGGCACGCGCCACGGTACTGCTGGCGATCAGTCCGCCAGCGCCAGGCTTGTTATCGACAACGACGGTCTGGCCGAGTCCGCTCTTCAGCCCGGGCTGCAGTTGGCGCGCAACGATGTCCACGCTGCCACCCGGCGGGAACGGCAACACCATGGAAATGGGACGGCCACTCGAGGCAGGTTCTGCCGCGCGGGCGAGACTGGAGATCGAAGCGACGGGCACGGCACCCATCGGCAAGGTCTTGAGCAGCAGACGGCGCAGCCGCATGCGGTCTGGAGAGGACATCGGTGACTTGAGCTGTGCGGCCACAGGGCCGCGTGACAAAAAAGAAAGGGCGACATGCCGCCCGCCCGTATTTTGCCCGATGATCGCTCGCGTTGCAGGCAATGCCTTCGCTGATCGCCCAAAAGCCCACGAAGCTGGAACAATCGCCCAAGAAAAACGGCCGGGAATGACCCGGCCGTTATCCGATTTTGCTGATATGTCAGACGCTCAGACTTCTGCGCGCTGCTCGCTTTCCGGCGCCTCGGGCGGCTCCGGATCCGCTTCGGAGAACGTCAGCTTGATCTGGTCGTCGTCGTCCAGGTCCACCGCGACCTTGCCGCCGCTGACAAGCTTGCCGAACAGCAGCTCGTCGGCCAGCGCCTTGCGGATCATGTCCTGGATCAGACGCTGCATCGGACGGGCACCCATCAGCGGATCGAAGCCCTTCTTCGCCAGATACTTGCGCAGCTTCTCCGAGAAGCTGGCATCTACCTTCTTCTCGTGCAGTTGCTCTTCCAGCTGCATCAGGAACTTGTCCACCACGCGCAGGATGATTTCCTCATCCAGAGAACGGAAGCTGATCATCGCATCGAGTCGGTTACGGAACTCGGGTGTGAACATCCGCTTGATATCGGCCATCTCGTCGCCCTGCTCGCGGGCGGTGGTGAAGCCGATTGTGGCACGGTTCATCGTCTCGGCGCCCGCATTGGTGGTCATGATGATGATCACATTGCGGAAGTCGGCACGGCGACCGTTGTTGTCGGTGAGCGAACCGTGGTCCATCACCTGCAGCAGGATATTGAAGATATCCGGATGTGCCTTTTCGATCTCGTCGAGCAGGAGCACGCAGTGCGGCTTCTTCGTGACGGCCTCGGTCAGCAGGCCGCCCTGGTCGAAACCGACATAGCCCGGGGGCGCGCCGATCAGGCGGCTAACCGCGTGGCGCTCCATGTATTCGGACATGTCGAAGCGCAGCAACTCAATGCCCATGATGAACGCGAGCTGCTTGGCCACTTCGGTCTTGCCGACGCCGGTCGGGCCCGAGAACAGGAACGAGCCGATCGGCTTGTCGGTCTTGCCCAGGCCAGCACGCGACATCTTGATCGCCGAAGCCAGCGCCTCGATGGCCGGGTCCTGACCGAACACCACCGACTTCAGGTCGCGTTCCAGCGTCTGCAACTTGCTGCGGTCGTCCTGGTTCACGCTTTGCGGCGGGATACGCGCGATGCGCGACACGATGTCCTCGATCTCGGCCTTGCCGATCGTCTTCTTCTGCTTCGACTTCGGCAGGATGCGCTGTGCCGCACCCGCTTCATCGATCACATCGATCGCCTTGTCCGGCAGATGACGGTCCGTGATGAAGCGTGCCGACAGTTCGGCCGCCGCGGTCAGCGCCGAGGCTGCGTACTTGACGCCGTGATGCTCCTCGAAGCGCGACTTCAGGCCACGCAGAATCTGCACGGTCTGGTCTACCGAAGGCTCGACCACGTCGATCTTCTGGAATCGACGCGATAACGCCGCATCCTTCTCGAAGATGCCACGGTACTCGGTGAACGTGGTCGCGCCGATGCACTTGAGCTGCCCCGACGACAGCGCCGGTTTCAGCAGGTTGCTGGCGTCCAGCGTGCCGCCCGATGCGGCGCCCGCGCCGATCAGCGTGTGGATCTCGTCGATGAACAGGATCGCGTTCGGATTGTCCTTGAGCGACTTCAGCACGCCCTTGAGGCGCTGCTCGAAGTCACCACGGTACTTGGTGCCGGCCAGAAGCGCGCCCATGTCGAGCGAGTACACCACGGCCTTTTCCAGGATATCCGGCACCTCGCCCTTGGTGATGCGCCATGCCAGACCTTCGGCGATCGCCGTCTTGCCCACGCCGGCCTCGCCGGTCAGCAGCGGGTTGTTCTTGCGGCGGCGACACAGCACCTGGACGACGCGCTCGACTTCGCTTTCGCGGCCGATCAGCGGATCGATCTTGCCGGCCTTGGCCAGCGTGTTCAGGTTCTGGGTGTATTGCTCGAGCGGGCTTTCCTTGCCGTCACCGCCCTCGCCTTCGGCGTTGCCGTCGCCATGCTTGGCGGGCTCGGCCTGATCCTTGCGGATGCCGTGGCTGATGAAATTCACCACGTCCAGGCGCGTGACGCCCTGCTGTTGCAGGTAGTAGACCGCGTGGGAATCCTTCTCGCCGAAGATCGCCACCAGCACGTTCGCGCCAGTCACCTCCTTCTTGCCGTTGGAGGTCGACTGCACATGCATGATGGCGCGCTGGATCACTCGCTGGAAACCGAGTGTCGGCTGTGTGTCCACTTCATCGGTGCCGGGCACGACCGGCGTGTTGTCGGCGATGAAGTTCTTCAGACTAGTGCGCAAGTCCTCGATGTTGGCTGCGCACGCGCGCAGCACCTCGGCCGCCGTGGGGTTGTCGAGCAACGCCAGCAGCAGGTGTTCCACGGTAATGAACTCGTGGCGCGCCTGGCGAGCCTCGACGAAGGCCATGTGCAGGCTCACTTCCAATTCTTGCGCAATCATGCTTCCTCCATCACGCACTGCAGCGGGTGCCCCGCCTGCCGCGCATGGGTTGATACAAGCTCGACTTTGGTCGCCGCGATATCACGCGTATAGATACCACAAACGCCCTTACCTTCCCGGTGGACGGTCAGCATGATCTGCGTCGCCGTTTCCCGGTCCCTGCTGAAATACTGCTGCAGGATCATCACGACGAACTCCATCGGAGTGTAGTCGTCGTTGAGCAGGACCACCTTGTACATCGCCGGCGGCTTGAGCTGCTGCTCCTTCCGTTCGATGACAGTGCCTGTTTCGCGTTGGGGGGTGTTCGCCAGCCGTGTCGCCATGGCTTTTATTCTAACCCTTGTTCACAAGTCTGCAATTTGGGGAACTGGGCTGTTATTCAAGCCCCGCACCCGGTAAATTCTCTGCGTGGCACGCCACACAAAGGACGTTCGGCGCACGTTGGCGGAGCACGCCGCACACGAGCGGGACGGCTCCCTGGCACCAGTCCGGGGCATTCGGGAAAATCCGTACGCCCCGCGCCAAAGGTACCACTGGTGGCCGTTTCAATCCCGCCACACCCCGCGCCGAGTGGGGATTCTGCCAGCTTGACAGTATGTAGGTTTGCCGAAAGAATCGTTCGCGCATTCGGGCATGACCACGCGAGCCAAGCAACAAGGTCAGTCCGGATGATTCCGTGAGCAGGGGAGGCCCACGACCGGCGTCGTTCATGCGTCCGCATGCCAGCATTTGACTGGTAACCGGGCGCCGACCACGCGAATCTCATCGATACGGCGCCTTTTGGCTGCCGGTGCCGCAGGGCGCCGACGCTGGAAGCCCGTCGAAGTGTTTTTCAGCTGGCCATCGGTTTCCCCGCTTGAAATCTGCTTTTTCGTTGGGGGAGTTTATGGCAAGCGGTATCGTCAAATGGTTCAATGACGCCAAGGGTTTCGGCTTTATCAAGCCGGACGACGGCGAGGAAGAACTGTTTGCGCACTTTTCGGCAATTCAGATGTCGGGTTTCAAGACGCTGAAGGAAGGCCAGCGTGTGGTGTTCGAAATCGTGCAAGGCCCGAAGGGCAAGCAAGCTACGAACATCCAGGACGCGAACCAGTAAGAGTGCGCCGCGACCGAACCGGCCGCAGAGCCGCGTCGGTCCGTCAGGATGCTGGGGGATGTACCCCCGCGGAACGGGATCCAGTGCCACGGTACGGCAATGCCGGCCAGCGGCACGCTGCTTTTGGCGGTACGCCACGCATCCGATGGAACGCCCGGCCTCGTGCCGGGCGTTCTGCTTTCCGCCCCTCGCGCTCACTCCCACCGTCCGTCGATATTCCGACCGCTCGCCCGCTGGACGTCTTCGCGGCTGACTATTCGCAACGCAAGGACCGAAGACCTTGCCCCCAATCGCATTTCGCTATCAGGCCAACGCCGCGACGATCGGGTGATCTACGTCGGCCGTTGGACGTGAAAAAGCCCCGCATCTGCGCGGCTTCCTGTCTCCGGCGGAGTGGCCGTCGCGCTTACATATTGTCGATCATCACCTGACCAAACCCCGAGCACGACACCTGCGTCGCACCTTCGAGCAGCCGGGCGAAGTCGTACGTGACCTTCTTCGACTGGATCGACTTCTCCATCGAGCGAATGATCAGGTCGGCCGCTTCGGTCCAGCCCATGTGGCGCAGCATCATTTCCGCGGAGAGGATTTCCGAACCTGGGTTCACGTAGTCCTTGCCTGCATACTTCGGCGCGGTGCCGTGCGTGGCTTCGAACATGGCAACCGAATCGGACATGTTCGCGCCCGGCGCGATGCCGATGCCACCCACCTGGGCAGCCAGGGCGTCGGAGATGTAGTCACCGTTCAGGTTCAGCGTGGCGATCACCGAATACTCAGCCGGACGCAGCAAAATCTGCTGCAGGAATGCGTCGGCGATAGCGTCCTTGACGACGATATCGCGGCCAGTCTTTGGATTCTTGAACTTGCACCACGGGCCGCCATCGACCAGCTCCGCGCCAAATTCCTGCTGCGCGAGTTCATAGCCCCAATCGCGGAAGCCGCCTTCGGTGAACTTCATGATGTTGCCCTTGTGCACGAGCGTCACCGACGGCTTGTCGTTGTCGATCGCGTACTGGAGCGCCTTGCGCACCAGGCGCTGCGTGCCCTCCTTCGAGACGGGCTTGATGCCGATGCCGGACGTTTCCGGGAAGCGGATCTTCTTCACGCCCATTTCGTTCTGCAGGAAGGCGATCAGCTTCTTCGCGCCTTCGCTTTCGGCTTCCCACTCGATACCGGCATAGATGTCTTCCGAGTTCTCGCGGAAGATCACCATGTCGGTCTTCTCGGGCTCGCGCACCGGGGACGGCACGCCCTTGAAATAGCGCACCGGGCGCAAGCAGACATAGAGATCGAGCTGCTGACGCAGTGCCACGTTCAGCGAGCGGATGCCGCCACCGACCGGCGTGGTCAGCGGACCCTTGATCGACACCACGTATTCCTTGACCACATCCATGGTCTCTTCCGGCAGCCACACATCCGGGCCGTAGACCTTGGTCGACTTCTCGCCGGCGTAGATCTCCATCCACGAGATCTTGCGCTTGCCGCCATACGCCTTGGCCACGGCGGCATCCACCACTTTCAGCATCACCGGGGTGATATCGACACCCGTGCCGTCACCTTCGATGTAGGGAATGATCGGATTATCCGGCACGTTCAGCGAAAGATCGGCGTTGACCGTGATCTTCTCGCCTGCCGGCACCTTGATGTGCTGATACATATTTGTCTCCAACTGCGGATGGGGGTAAGGACGGCACCAGGCCGCAGAGCCCGGCAATGCGATTGTGTCGTGCAAGGCATTGTAACGGGCGAATCGGATTCGCCACGTGACCGGCCGCGATCACATCTCGCTCGGCAGTCCATGTCAGTCTTATATAAGACTCAAGAGCATCCGCATATTATGCATAAACGCCGTGGGCACGCCAATTGATTCGGCGGCTCGTGCATACTTCGCGCCCATGACCCTGATCGCGCTAAACAAACCCTACCAGACCATGAGCCAGTTCTCCGCGCACCCCTCGCGCGCGACGCTGGCTGACTGTGTCGATGTGCCTGGCGTCTATCCTGCCGGCCGGCTCGATGCGGACAGCGAAGGCCTGCTGCTGCTCACCGACGATGGCGCGCTGCAGGCACGCATCGCCGATCCGCGACACAAGCTCCTCAAGACGTACCTCGCTCAGGTGGAAGGTGTTCCAGACGAGGCTGCGCTTGCTACCCTTCGCGCCGGCGTGGACCTGGGAGATTTCAAGACGCTGCCAGCAAAGGCACGCGTCGTCGATGAGCCAGCATGGTTGTGGGAACGCCATCCTCCGATCCGCTATCGCGCGGCCATTCCCACTACGTGGATCGAGTTGTCGATCCGCGAAGGCAAGAACCGACAGGTGCGTCGCATGACTGCCGCGGTGGGGCTCCCCACGCTTCGACTCGTCCGCATATCTATCGGCAATCTGAAACTGCCGGAGCTGGGACTGATGCCCGGCCAATGGTGCGAAACAGATGTCTCGAAACTAGGACTTTCAAGCAGCAATCCGCATGTTTCGACTGCAAGACCTGAGCGCACGCCCACATCGGGACCGGCAAGACGCAGTTACAAATTCAAGTAAATATGGCGTCAACGGCCAGCCTTGCCGCTTCGTTTTTTCGAGTGACACGTTCTACTACGCGTCGCACTCACCAAATGCTGGACACAAATTCTCGAGGTACTCGCAAATGAAAAAACTGATCGCTGCCCTGGTTGTTGGTCTGTTCGCTACCGGCGCTTTCGCCCAGGCTTCGGCTCCCGCCGCTGCTGATGCTGCCGCACCGGCCGCCAAGGAAGCCAAGCCCGCGAAGTCCACCAGCAAGAAGCATCACAGCAGCAAGAAGCATAGCTCGAAGAAGACTGAAGCTTCGGCTCCGGCTGCTCAGTAAGGCGGTTCGCGCGCGACTCGCCGGCATCGGTCCGGCGCTCACGCGAAGGGCAGGCACGTTTCGACGGCCTGCCTTTTTTATTGCGCGAACGACTGACGCACGCGCGCTGCGCTATGCTCTCGGCTGCAGTCGACCCACTCACTTCCGATAACGCCATGCATCGCATGATCAAGACTCTGCTGGCCGCAGGCACCACGGTGCTGGCCACGCTCGCCCACGCACAAAGCGCGCTGCCCGTGATTCCGCTGACCGCTGGCATGTATGCCATCCAGGCGGAGGTGGCAGCCTCGCCTGAGGCGCGCGAACGCGGCCTGATGTTCCGCAAGAACATGCCAGCCAATGCCGGCATGTTGTTCGTGTTCGAGGATAAGGCCGGCCACTGTTTCTGGATGAAGAACACCGACCTGCCGCTGTCGATCGCCTTCCTGGCCGATGACGGCAGCATCGTGAACATCGAGGAAATGAAGCCGCAGACCGAGGACAATCACTGCCCGCGCGCGGCCGTGCGCTACGCGCTGGAAATGAACAAGGGCTGGTTTGCCCAGAAGGGCCTCAAGCCGGGCGCGAAGATCGGCGGACTGCCTCAGCCGAAGTAGCCCCAATAGCGCTGTAAGGCAGCCCGCGAGCTGGGTGGTTGCGGGCTGCGACGCGCTTAGTCGCGGAAGTTGTTGAAGTCGAGGGGCGCCTCGTTGGCGTCCTTGCGCAGCATGGCGATCACCGCCTGCAGATCGTCGCGCTTGGTGCCCGATACGCGCACCGCATCGCCCTGGATGCTGCCCTGGACCTTGATCTTGCTGTCCTTGATCATACGCACGATCTTCTTGGCCAGATCGCCGGTCACGCCCTTCTTGATCGTGATGACCTGCTTGACCTTGTCGCCGCTGATCTTCTCGACCTTGCCGTAGTCCAGGAAGCGCACGTCCACGTTGCGCTTGGCCATCTTGTTGATCAGGACGTCCTTGACCTGATCCAGCTTGAAATCGTCATCAGCAAAGGCGGTCAGCTCGCCCTCCTTCTGCTCGACCCGGGCATCGGAACCCTTGAAGTCGAAACGCGTGGAGATTTCCTTGTTGGCCTGCTCCACGGCGTTCTTCACTTCGACCATATTGGCTTCACACACTACGTCAAACGACGGCATTTCAATTCTCCTGGTATTGCATGGCCGCTGGCACTAAGCAGCGGCCGGTCCGTAACGGTTACGTATAATCGGGCCTGCCTCTCAGTCCGGGGAGGCCATTTCGCCGCTTCGGCGCCCGCTTTTCCCGTCCTTGCATGGCAGATTTCCTCGAATTCTATCCCCTGCGCACCCACAATACATTCGGGTTCGATGCGCGTGCGCGCCTTGCCGTCCATATTCGTAACGAATCGGACCTGGTTTCGGCCCTGTCCGACCCTCGGATCGGCAATCTGCCGATCGTCGTGCTCGGTGGCGGCAGCAATGTGGTACTGACCGGCGATCTCGATGCATGTGTGCTGCTGATGGAGATCCCCGGGTACGACGTGGCGGAGGATGATGGCAGCTGGCTCGTCACGGCCGGCGCCGGGGAAACCTGGCACGGGCTGGTGAACCGCACGATCGACGAAGGGATGCCTGGCCTGGAAAACCTGGCGCTGATCCCGGGCACGGTCGGCGCCGCCCCGATCCAGAACATTGGCGCGTACGGCGTGGAACTGCGCGAACGTTTCGCCCGGCTACGTGCCTATGACCGACAATCCGGCGACTTTGTCACGATCGACCTGGACACATGCGCGTTCGGCTACCGGGACAGCCTGTTCAAGCGCGAAGGCCGCGACCGCTACATCATCACGGCGGTCACGCTGCGGCTGCCCAAGGCCTGGCAACCGGTACTGAACTACGGCGAACTGGCGCGTGAGCTGGAAGGTGTGGGCACGCCCAATGCGGCGCAAGTCCGCGACGCGATCGTTGCGATCCGCTCGCGCAAGCTGCCGGATCCGGCAAAGATCGGCAACGCCGGGAGCTTCTTCAAGAATCCGGTCGTCGACGCCGCGCTGCGCAATGCCCTGCTGGCCGACCACCCTGCCCTCGTCAGCTATCCGCAACCCGATGGCAGCTACAAGCTGGCCGCAGGCTGGTTGATCGACCAGTGTGGATTCAAGGGTGTCGACGACGGCCCGGTGGGCGTCTACGGCAAGCAGGCACTGGTGCTGGTGCATCACGGCGGTGGAACCGGCGCGGCGCTGCTGGCGCTGGCTAACCGCATCGCGGACGCGGTGCAGGCGCACTTCGGGGTCCGGATCGAACCGGAACCGGTGATTCTGTAGAGGGGGTCTGCTCCCCTCTTCCACAACGTGGCAGAGGGGAAAGTTCTCGGTACGGCTTAACCGAAGTGGCAGACGTAATCCAGGGTCTCGGTCACTTCGATGTCGAAGCTGCTGTTGCCCGGCACGTCAAACTGCTGACCTGCGCCATAGGTCTTCCACTCGTCCGAACCTGCCAGACGCGCGCGGCAGACGCCAGCATTGATTTCCATGATTTCTGGCGCGCCGGTGCTGAACGTCAGCGCAGCCGGGAAAATCACGCCGAGCGTCTTGCGCGTGCCGTCGGCAAAGGTCACCGTGTGGCTGACACACTTGCCATCGAAATACAGGTTGGCCTTCTTGACCACGGATACGTTGTCGAACTGGCTCATCTCAATCTCCTCGAGTCTTCGGGTTTCATCAAATCGGTGGGCGTAAAAAAGGGAGCCTGGACGGCCCCCTTTGATCAGCTCCTGCAGGCGCTTAGTAGCGGCCGCAGAGCAGGTATTCCATCAGCGCCTTCTGCACGTGCAGACGGTTCTCGGCTTCTTCCCACACCACGCTGCGCGGGCCGTCGATCACCGCCGCTTCCACTTCCTCACCACGGTGCGCGGGCAGGCAGTGCATGAACAGGGCGTCGTCCGCGGCGCGATCCATCATCGCCGTCGTCACCATCCAATCCTTGAACGCACGCTTGCGCGCATCGTTTTCGGCCTCGAAACCCATGCTGGTCCACACGTCAGTGGTGACCAGATGCGCGCCCTGGCAGGCGTCGAGCGGATTATCGAACACCTTCACGCGCGATGCGGCCCAGTCCGGCACCATCGCCGGATCGAGCTGATAGCCCGGGGGCGCCGAGAAATGGAACGTGAAATCAAGGCGCTCGGCGGCCTGGATCCAGGTATAGGCCATGTTGTTGGCATCGCCGATCCACGCCACGGTCTTGCCGGCGATGGTGCCGCGCTGTTCGATGTACGTGAACACGTCGGCCAGTACCTGGCACGGGTGGTATTCGTTGGTGAGCCCGTTGATCACCGGCACGCGCGAGTGCTTGGCAAAGCGGTCGATGATTTCCTGTCCGAACGTGCGGATCATGATGATGTCGACCATGCGCGAAATCACCTGGGCGGCATCCTCGATCGGCTCGCCACGGCCCAGTTGCGAATCGCGGGTGTTCAGGAACACCGCGTGACCGCCGAGCTGGTGGATGCCGGCTTCGAACGACAGGCGCGTGCGCGTGGAATTCTTCTCGAAGATCATGGCCAGCGTGCGGTCATGCAACGGGTGCCACGTTTCGTAGTTCTTGAACTTCGCCTTGAGGATCCGCGCGCGGTCCAGCAGGTACTCGTACTCGTCGGCACTGAGATCGCTGAACTGGAGGTAATGCTTGATCGGGGTTGGGCTCATAAAACAAATAAGGCGGCTCGGTTTGGACACGTGGCCCGGACGCCAGACTGGGCGATCCTTCAGGGCCAGAGCGTGTCGCGGAGCCGCCTTTCGCGTCGCTTACGCAATGTAATTGCAAGAATCATAAGGGATTATTCCTGCTTTGGCGAGCCCGGAGCGCCCGCCGGCGGCACGCGCCCGGGCCGCCATTGACAGGTTTCCGACAGGATTTCCCGCTATGCGCAACTCTTATATAAGATATAATACTCGCTGATTCACGCGGGGCCCGGCATACCCATGCCACCGCCCGCCGCCGGCATCAAAAGTGCCCCCGCCGACACCACCGCCCTGCTGCTCCAGCCCGGATGCGCGAGAACCTTTGCGCTCCGGATGCGTCAAACGGGCGCCCGTTGAAGCGGGTTTACCGTCGAGTCACCAAGCAGATCCCCGCAGTCCCATGACGACCCCCCAAGTTCGCGAATATTTCATCCAAGGTGTGACCAAGGAAGGCAAGACCTTCCGCCCGAGCGACTGGGCTGAGCGACTGTGCGGGGTGATGGCGCAATTTCGCCCCGAGGGCGACACCGGCGACCCTCGTCTGACCTACTCACCGTATGTGCGACCGATGATCGTGGCCGGGGTCAAGAACGTGGTGGTGGACACCCGGCTGCGGGATATCGAGCCCAAGGCGCTCGACTTCGTCCTGAACTTCGCGCGCGACAACAACCTCCAGGTCGTCGAAGCCTGCTCGTTCGGCGAATAAGCGACGGGAGCACGGGCCGCGGCAGGCGCGGCCCAGACAGAGCCGTCAGGCAAACCCAACAGGAAGCAAGAGGAAGGAAGGCGGCCCCGGAACCCGAATCAGAAGCCGAAAAACAAAAAAAGCTCGTCGCAATGACGAGCTTTTTTTGTACCACAGGGTCACCGGAGTGACCCAGGCAGCTATCAGGCAGCCATGGCCTTGATGGCGGCCGACAGGCGCGACTTGTGACGTGCAGCCTTGTTCTTGTGCACGATCTTCTTGTCGGCGATGCTGTCGATCACGACTTGCGACTGCTTGTAGATCTCAGCAGCAGCGGCCTTGTCACCAGCGTCGATAGCCTTGCGAACAGCCTTGACGGCGGTACGCAGGCGCGAGCGCAGGCTGGAGTTGTGGGCGTTCGCGGCGACGGCTTGGCGCGCGCGCTTGCGAGCTTGTGCGGAATTTGCCATGTATCTCTTCCTGAATTCAGAATGCGCGCCCGGGGCGACGCAACAAAATGGGACGCAACAATTAAGTCACATCTGCGACCCGGGATGTTCGGACAAACGAATCCGGAACGCGACTGTCCTTGCGAATCGGCGATTATACACACATCGCAACAGGACAGGCAAGAACAACCCGTACCTGTCGCGCTACGCCCGCCCCTGCCCCGCCGTACGGGGGCAAGTCACGGTCGATCCGCAAGGCTGCATCCGTATAATACCCGCCACATGAGCAGTCGCAGCCGCGCAGGAAGCGTGGTGTCGCGGCAACTTTACGGCCGGCCGAGCGTCTCAAACCCGTTTGCCGCCCCGGCGCAGACCGCACGCCGGCCTCACGCTTCCCCGAATTCTCATCTTGAACCTGCTCAAAGCGCTTGCCACCATCAGCAGCCTGACGATGCTCTCCCGCATCACCGGCCTGGTGCGCGAAATCCTGATCGCCCGTGCCTTTGGCGCCTCGGACATGACCGACGCCTTCAATGTGGCGTTCCGCATCCCCAACCTGCTGCGCCGCATTTTTGCCGAAGGCGCGTTCTCGCAGGCCTTTGTGCCGATCCTGAACGAGTACCACGGCAAGCGCGGCCATGACGAGACCATGAGCCTGGTGGATGCCGTGGCCACGGTGATGACCTGGGTGCTGGCCGCAGTATCGCTGCTCGGGGTGATCGGCGCGCCGATCGTCATGACCGTGGTCGCCACCGGCTTCCGTGGCGACTCCGAAACCTACAACGCCGCCGTCTTCATGACGCGCGTGATGTTCCCGTACATTGGCCTGATCTCGATGGTGGCCCTGGCCTCGGGCATCCTGAACACCTGGCGCAACTTCGCCGTGCCGGCGTTCACGCCCGTCCTGCTGAACCTCTGCCTGATCGTGGCCGCCCTGTTCGTGGGCCCGCACATGAGCCAGCCGATCTACGCGCAGGCGTGGGGCGTGCTGGTCGGCGGCGTGCTGCAGCTTGTGATCCAGGTACCCGCGATGCGCAAGCTCGGCGTGATGCCGCGTGTGTCGCTCAACCTGCGCGCCGCCTGGGCAAACCCTGGCGTGCGCCGCGTGATCACGCAAATGCTGCCGGCGCTGCTGGCCGTATCGGTGGCGCAGATCAGCCTGATCATCAATACCAATATCGCGTCGCGACTCGGAGCCGGCGCGGTGTCGTACATCACCTATGCCGATCGGCTGATGGAATTCCCCACCGCGCTGCTGGGCGTCGCGCTCGGCACGATCCTGCTGCCGAGCCTGTCTCGGGCGAGCGCCGAGGACAATCGCGAGGAATACTCTGGCCTGCTCGACTGGGGCCTGCGCCTGACGTTCCTGCTGGCGCTGCCGTGCGCGGCCGGACTGATGCTGTTCGGCACGCCGATCACGTCGGTGCTGTTCCACTATGGCCGGTTCGACGCCCATGCGGTCCAGATGACGCAGCAGGCATTGACCACCTACGGCGTCGGGCTGCTTGCGCTGATTCTGATCAAGATCCTGACGCCGGGCTTCTACGCCCGCCAGGACATCCGGACGCCGGTCAAGATCGCCATTCTCGTGCTGATCATCACGCAGGCATCCAACTATGTGTTCGTGCCGATGCTCCAGCACGCGGGCCTGCCGCTGTCGATCAGCTTTGGCGCCACGGTGAACGCCCTGCTGCTGTTCTATGGCCTGCGCCGCCGCGGCTACTACCACCCGGCGCCGGGCTGGGGCCTGTTCCTGCTGCGACTGGTGGCCGCGATGCTGATCCTGTCGGGCATGCTGCTCTGGTTCGCGCGCAACTTCGACTGGATCGCGCTGGGCGCCACCCCGGGGTTGCGCATCGCGCTGATGGGCGCCTGCCTGGTACTTGCGGCGACGGTCTACTTCGGTACACTGTGGCTCATGGGCCTGCGCTACTCCTCCTTCCGGCGCCGCGCGGGCTAGTCAGGAACCCGCCATGACCTCCACGAAAGTCCTGGACTACTTCGCCAGCCTCGTGGCCGACGACGACGCGATCCCGCTCACCGAGACCGCGCTGGCGATCGCCCAGGACGCCTATCCTGACCTTGACCTGCAAGCCGAACTGGCAGCCCTGGATGTTCTGGCCCTGCGCCTGAAGCGCCGGATCGCGGAGGGAACGGCGGCCATCCAGCGCCTGCGCCTGCTCAATCATTTCTTCTATCGCGATCTCGGCTTCGGCCCCAACGCGAACGACTACTACGATCCGGACAATTCGTACCTGAACATGGTGCTCAAGCAGCGCCGGGGTATTCCGATCTCACTGGCCGTCCTCTACATGGAACTCGGCCAACAGATCGGCCTGCCGCTCAAAGGTGTTGCCTTCCCCAGCCACTTCCTGGTTCGCATGACGATTCCGGCGGGCGAGGTCGTGCTCGACCCGCTGACCGGCGAGACGCTTTCGAAGGAACAGTTGCAGGAAATGCTCGACCCCTATCTCGAGCGCGAGGGGATCGCTAATTCGAGCGAAGTGCCGCTTGGCCTGTTTCTGCAAACGGCCAGCCATCGCGAGATCATCGCGCGGATGCTGCGCAACTTGAAGGCGATCTATTTGCAGGAGTCACGCTGGCAGCGGCTGCTGGCGGTGCAGAACCGCCTGGTGATCCTGCTGCCGGACTCGATCGAGGAAGTACGCGACCGGGGGCTGGCGTATGCCAACCTGGAATGCTTCCGCCCGGCGCTGGAAGACCTGGAAGCCTATGTCCAGGCCCGCCCGGATGCGGCCGACTCCACGCAGATTCGCGATCGGATGCCAGCCTTGCGGATGATGAGCCGCAGCGTCAACTAACGGCTGCGGGCCCACCCGCCCCGCGCCGCTCAGGAAGCGCGCGTATCGCGCGCCTTGCCGCGCACAAGCTTCCACAACCCGCCCAGCACCAGTGGCACCACGGCCGCGCCGATACCAGCCAGCACGATCAGGTTCAGGTATTGCTTGATGAACGGCAGGTTGCCGAAGAAGTAACCGGCGAATACCAGGCCGAACACCCAGATCACCGCGCCGATCACATTGAACAGCTGGAATCGCGCGAACGTCATCTGCGACACGCCGGCCACGAACGGCGCGAACGTGCGCACGATCGGGATGAAACGTGCCATCACCAGCGTCTTGCCGCCATGCTTCTCGTAGAACATGTGCGTCTTGAGCAGCGCCTTCTGGTCCAGGAATCGCCACTGGTGATCGAATACCTTCGGCCCGATCCAGCTACCGACCATGTAGTTGACCGTATTGCCGGTCACCGCCGCCAACAGCAGCAGCCCCGCCAGCACCCATTCGTTCATCGCGCCGGTCGCGCACATCGCGCCGGCAATGAACAGCAGCGAGTCGCCCGGCAGGAAGGGCAGCACCACCAGCCCCGTCTCGGCAAAGACGATCGCAAACAGGATGCCGTAGACCCAGACGCCATAGTCCAGGACGAACTGTCCGAGGAATTTGTCGACATGGAGAATCATGTCGAGCAGTTGCAATGCGGTATCCAAATTTGTCCCCATTCAATGAAGGTCCACATCATACAAGAGCGCCCGGTTTGATCCGTCACCTGGCGCCCGGAAAAGTGCCCGGACTGTGCCGAATTCGTGTCCTCGCGCACGTATAATCGCCCACATGCCTGCCGAAGCCGACCGTACCCATCCTCGCACCGCCCAACCCAACCGCCCCATTCGCCCGCTGCCGGACCAGCTGATCAGCCAGATCGCCGCCGGTGAAGTGGTGGAACGGCCCGCGTCGGTCGTCAAGGAACTGCTCGAGAACGCACTCGACGCCGGCGCCACGCAACTGGGTATCCGGCTCGAGGAAGGCGGCGTGAGACGCATCGTCATCACCGACAATGGCTGCGGCATCCCCGCCGACGAACTGCCCGTTGCGCTGATGCGCCACGCCACCAGCAAGATCGCCTCGCTGGACGAACTCGAATCGGTCCTGACACTGGGCTTCCGCGGCGAGGCGCTGGCCTCGATTGCCTCGGTCTCCCATCTCGTGCTGACCAGCCGCACGGCCACCGCCACGCACGCCACCCAGATCAGCGCCGACACCGGCCATCTGCAACCCGCTTCAGGCGGAGTTGGCACGATGATCGACGTGCAGCACCTGTACTTCAACACGCCAGCCCGTAGAAAGTTCCTGAAATCGGAACAAACCGAGCTGGGGCATTGCCTGGAGATGATCCGCCGCGCCGCGCTGGCACGGCCCGACGTCACGATTTCGGTGCATCACAACGGCAAGCCGCTGGAGCACTGGAATGCCGGCGACGTGGCCACGCGCACGGCGCAGGTGCTCGGCAGCGACTTCGCACGCGCCCGCCTGCCGCTCGACGAACAGGCCGACGCGCTGCACCTCTATGGCTTTGCCGGACTGCCCACCGCATCGCGAGGCCGGCCGGACCAGCAGTATTTCTTCGTCAATGGCCGTTTCGTGCGCGACAAGCTGCTCAACCATGCTGTGCGCAGCGCCTATCAGGACGTACTGCACGGCGACCGGTTCCCATCGTATGTGATCTGCCTGGACCTGCCACCCGAACTGGTCGACGTGAACGTTCACCCGTCCAAGATCGAGGTTCGCTTCCGCGAATCGCGCGCGGTGCACCAGTTTGTCTATCACGCAGTGCAGCGATGCCTGGCACGCCAGGCCGGCGAGCAAGGCGACAGCCTGCATTCGGAGATCGCCGATGAGGCAGAACGGCCTTCGATGCCTGCGGCCCGTCCAGGCGGCGCGCCGGGTGCGCCGGGCGCCGCGCCGCAGTGGGTCAATTATTCGGCAGGCCGCCAGACCGAGCTTGGTATCGCACAGCCGCGCCAAGCCTATCTGGGCATGGTCCGCGACGCCGCCGGGCAAGGCAGCGCGCGGCCCTGGCAACCGTCGCCGCAGCCGCCCGCATGGCTGGCCGACGCACAGGCGGCACGCGCAGACGAACCGCCGGGCCTGCTCGACCGATTACCGCTGCAACCGCTGCAGCCTTCCACCCTGCCCGCGGCAGACAAAGGCGACGACGATCATCCGCTCGGTTACGCAGTGGCGCAGTTGCACGGCATCTATGTGCTGGCGCAGAACGCCCGGGGGCTGGTGCTGGTCGATATGCACGCGGCGCACGAGCGCATCCTGTACGAACAGATCAAGACCGCCCTCGACGCGCGCGAACTGGCGGTGCAGCCGCTGCTGATTCCGGTCACGCTGCCGGCCAGTCCGGTGGAAATCGGCGCGGCCGAAGAACACCAGGAAACGCTGCAGCTGCTCGGCTTCGACATCAAGCCCGTATCCCCCACGACGCTCGCCGTGCGCGCGATTCCCGCACTGCTCAAGCAGGCCGATACCGAAGCCTTGGCACGCGACGTGCTGCGCGACCTGCAGGCCTACGGCGGCTCGCGCGTGCTGGCCGAGCGCCAGAATGAACTGCTGGCCACGTTGGCTTGCCACAGCGCCGTGCGCGCCAATCGCAAGCTGACCGTAGAAGAGATGAACGCCTTGCTGCGCCAGATGGAGCAGACAGAGCGCGCCGACCAGTGCAACCACGGTCGCCCGACATGGGTGCAGTTGACGGTTGCGGAACTCGACCGCCTGTTCCTGCGCGGCCAGTAATCTCCCCAGCTTCAAGATGTCCGCACAGTCCCACCCGCCCGTCGTCTGCCTGCTCGGCCCCACTGCATCGGGCAAGACGGCGGCCGCGCTCGAACTGGCCGCGCGCACGCCGGTCGAGATCATCAGCCTCGATTCAGCGCTGGTCTATCGCGAGATGGACATCGGCACGGCCAAGCCCACGCGCGAGGAACTGGCCAGCGTGCCGCATCATCTGATCGACATCATCGATCCGCTCGAAAGCTATTCGGCGGCGCAGTTCGTGACCGACGCCGAGCGGCTGATCGGCGAGATCCGCGCACGCGGCCGCACGCCGCTGATCGTCGGCGGCACGATGCTCTATTACAAGGCGCTGACGCAGGGGCTCAACGACCTGCCTCAGGCCGATGCCACGGTGCGCGCGGAGCTCGACGCGCTGGCGGCCGAGCGCGGCTGGCCGGCGCTTCATGCGATGCTGGCCGAGGTCGACCCCATCACGGCTGCGCGGCTCGCGCCCAACGATGCCCAGCGCATCCAGCGCGCGCTGGAAATTCATCGCCTCAGCGGTCAGCCGATGTCCGCGCTGCTGGCACGGCAAGCCGACGCTCGCACGTTCACGGGCGCGGCCGACGCACGCTACCGCGTGATTGCCCTGGAGCCGTCGGACCGCGCCGTGCTGCACGCGCGCATTGCCGACCGCTACGACGCGATGCTCAAGGGCGGGTTGATCGAGGAAGTGGAGCGGCTACGCGCGCGCGGCGACCTGCACCTGGGTCTGCCGTCGATCCGCTGCGTGGGCTATCGTCAGGTGTGGGAGTACCTCGATGGCGACTGCGACTTCGCGACGATGCGTGAGCGCGGCATCGCCGCCACGCGCCAGCTATGCAAGCGACAGCTGACCTGGTTGCGCAGCACCCCGGAGCGCATCGGCATCGACTGCCTGGCGCCAGACTACGTTGCAAGGGTTGCCGACGCGGCGGGGTGGTGACGGCGTGCGGAGTGGACGATAATCGTCGCTCAAACCTTTTTGGCCTGCTTTCCGCCCGCCCCAGATGACCACGTTCACCATCCGCCCCGCCGCCCCCGCCGATAGCGAGACCCTGTACAACCTGATTTCGGCGCTGGCCGAATACGAGAAGCTCACGCATCTGGTGGAAGCCACGCCGCAGAAGCTCTGCGATGCGCTGTTCGGCGCGCATCCGGGTGCCGAGGCCGTGATTCTCGAAGTGGATACGGACAGCGGCAAGCTGCCGGTCGGCTTCGCGCTCTTTTTCCACAACTTCTCGACGTTCCTGGCCAAGCCGGGGCTCTACCTGGAAGACCTGTTCGTCGACCCGGCATGGCGCGGGCACGGGCTGGGCAAGGCCCTGCTCAAGCACCTGGCGGCGCTGGCCGTGGAGCGCGGCTGCGGCCGCTTCGAATGGTCGGTGCTCGACTGGAACCAGCCGTCGATCGATTTCTACCGCGCGATGGGTGCCGACGTGATGCCGGACTGGCGCATCTGCCGCGTGACGGGCGATGCGCTGACGAAGCTGGGTGCGTGATCCCTGGCGCCCAGAAGACAAAAAGCCCGGCCTCTCGGCCGGGCTTTTTGTTGGTACGTCAGCAAGGCTGATCAGACCACCACGGTCTGCGCCTGGCCTTCGGCACGCTCGCGGATCTCACCGATCTGCCACACGGCCTCACCGGCCGCCTGCAGGTGGCGGATGGCGCGTTCAGCGTCTTCCTTCGCCACGATCACGACCATGCCGATACCGCAGTTGAACACGCGGTGCATTTCGGCGTCGGCCACGCGGCCTTCGGCCTGCAGCCACTGGAACAGCGGCGGCAGCGTCCAGGCGTCGCGCTGGATCACGGCGGTGACGTTGTCGGCCAGCACGCGCGGCACGTTCTCGGTCAGGCCGCCACCGGTGATGTGGGCCATGCCCTTGACCGGCAGCGTTTCGATCAGCGACAGCAGCGGCTTCACGTAGATGCGCGTCGGCGCCATGATGGCGTCCTGCAGGCGCTGGCCGTGGAAGTCGGCGTCCAGGTTCGGGCGGGCCACGTCGATGATCTTGCGCACCAGCGAGTAGCCGTTCGAATGCGCGCCCGACGAAGCCAGTCCCAGCACCACGTCACCCGGGGTGATCGTGCTGCCGTCGATGATCTTCTTCTTTTCCACGGCGCCGACCGCGAAACCGGCCAGGTCATATTCGCCGTCCGGGTACATGCTCGGCATTTCAGCGGTTTCGCCGCCGATCAGCGCGCAGCCAGCCAGTTCGCAGCCGTGGGCGATGCCCTTGATCACGGTGGCCGCGGTTTCCACATCCAGCTTGCCGCAGGCAAAGTAGTCGAGGAAGAACAGCGGCTCGGCACCCTGCACGAGGATGTCGTTGACGCTCATCGCCACCAGATCCTGGCCCACCGTGTCATGGCGGTTGAGCTGGAACGCCAGCTTGAGCTTGGTGCCCACGCCGTCGGTGCCCGAAACCAGGACCGGCTCCTGGTACTTCTTCGACAGCTCGAACAGCGCGCCGAACC
>NZ_JWMB01000049.1:0-190680 GCF_000812445.1 Cupriavidus sp. SHE
AGTGTCCAGTTTGGCCTGGAACGCGTGTCCAGTTTGCGTTGGAACAGGTGCCCAGTTTGCGGCGGAGCGGGTGTCCAGGTTCGGCGGAATACGCAGTAGGTCGGCAGAAACAAAAACGGAGGCTCATGCCTCCGTTTTTGTCTATGGCTTATCTTGCGCTGCCATCATTCCTTCACGCCGCCCTTCATGATGCGAGCCTTCTCGCGATCCCAGTCGCGGTTCTTTTCCGTTTCGCGCTTGTCAAACTGCTTCTTGCCCTTGGCCAGCCCGATCTCGCATTTGACGCGGCCGCGCGTGTAGTGCAGATTCAGCGGCACCAACGTATAGCCGCGCTGCTCGACCTTGCCGATCAGCTTTTTGATCTCGTCGGCCTTGAGCAGCAGCTTGCGCGTGCGCACCGGGTCCGGGTTGATGTGGGTGGAGGCGCTTTGCAGCGGGCTGATATGGGCGCCGATCAGGAACATCTCCGCGTCGCGTACCACGACGTAGCCTTCCTTGATCTGCACGCGCCCGGCGCGAATCGCCTTGACCTCCCAGCCTTCGAGCACGATCCCGGCCTCATAGCGCTCTTCGATGAAGTAGTCGAAAAAGGCCTTCTTGTTGTCAGCGATCGTCATGCGGGAAGTGGTTCCTGAAGATAGTTGTCGCGCCGGTCTTGGGCGACAGCGTAAGTCAGCCGGGGTGGGTGCGGCGGGCGCCGGACGTGCCGTACGCGCGGCTGTCGGCTAAAATTGCGATTTTAGCAAACGCCCCGGCCCCGGCCCAGCCCGCCGGTGCCCTGTAAACCGAATACATGGCAGACGTCCATAAATCCGTCCTGCTCGGCCACTCGGCCGAACAGATGTACGATCTGGTCACCCGCGTGGAGGACTATCCCAAGTTTCTGCCCTGGTGTGGCGGTGTGGAGGTGTTCGAGCAGACTGATGCGCTGCTCGATGCCAAGATCCATATCCATTTCAAAGGGATCAAGCAGTTCTTCCACACGCGTAATGCTCAGGAACGTCCGACCCGCATTGATATGACGTTCGCCGACGGGCCTTTCAAGGTCTTCAATGGCTCCTGGCGCTTCACGCCGCTGCGCGAGGACGCGTGCAAGATCGAATTTCACCTGCATTACGAGTTCTCCAGCGTCTTTCTGGAGAAGATCATCGGGCCGGTATTCAGCGTGATCGCCAATACCTTTGTTGATGCGTTCGTCAAACGCGCCGAGGTGGTTTATGCCGACAACGCCAACAACGGCTGAGGTGGGCGGCGTGGTCCGCCTGTCCGTTTGCTACGCGCGGCCGGATACCGTGTTCCTGAAGGAATTGGATGTTCCCGCGGGGACGACGATCATCGGTGCGATCGAGGCCAGTGGCCTGACGCAAGCCTGTCCCGAGGTCGATCCGAGCACGCTGCGCGTTGGTGTCTACGGCAAGCTCAAGACGCTGGATACCCCGGTAAGGCAGGGAGATCGCGTGGAAGTGTATCGTGTGCTGACTGCCGACCCGAAGACCGCGCGGCGCAAGCGGGTTCAGAGGACGCGGGCGTCCGGCACGCGCGAGGGCCAGAAATGGCTGCGTGGAGGCGGGCAGGGCGCCTAAGAGGCGCTATCAAAATGATTCTGGCGTCGTTGCGCGACCTTGCCGTACCACTTGTACTGTCTGCGGCCGCGCGCCTAGCCAGAACCGCTTCGCTTCATTTTGATAGCGCCTCTAAGTGGCTTGTTAAGTGGCGGATGAGTGGCGGATGAGTGGCGGATGAGTGGCGGATGAGTGGCGGATGAGTGGCGTGCGGGTCGCTTTGTGTCCGGTCAGCTATTGCACTGCTGCAGCGCCTCGTTGGTGCGCGCAATCTCCGCGGCACGCTCGTCGTCGTTCAGACGCACCGGCACGCCATCCGGGCCCGCCTTCGCGGCGCGCATCCCTTGATTCAGCCCCGCCGCGTAGTTGCGCAATTCCTGGCAATTCTGTTGCCTGGCCAGTTGCTCGCGCTCCTTGGTGGCGGCTTCGAGATCCGCCTTCAAGCGCGCGTCACGTCGCTCCTGGAATTCGGTGTCCGCGTCCTTCGGCTTGGTGCCGCCGGCCTTGACGCTGGTGGGTTGCATACGCGGGGCGTCGGCCTTTGCCGGTGCGTCGCCTTTCGGCGGAGCATCGGCTTCCACCGCGTGATACATGCCCGGCGCGCGGCCCGGTGCCATGATGATGGCGCGGTCCGGTACGGACGGCGGTGGCGGCGTGTCGCTGTAGACCGTGCGACCGTTGGTGTCCTTCCATTGCCATTGGGAGAATGCGGTGCCGGGGACGGCAAGGCTTGCAGCAATCAGCAGGTACAGCACGGACGATCGGTTCATGGCGAAGGCGTCAACAGGTCGAGCGGGTTGCAGATGGGCATCAGACGCCAGTAGGGTTGACAGTGATGTGACCCGTGCGTCATGGCTCGTTAGTCTACTGAGACTTGTCGGTCGCGTGCAAGCGCACGGACCACGCCACGCCTGCCATCAACAGCATGATCGCGGCCATCTCGAGGGGCCGCGGCCAGCGATGATCGAATACAAACCCGTATGCCAGCGCGAAGAGCGTCTCGAAAACGATCATCTGACCGGACAGCGTCAGTGGCAAACGACGGCTTGAAATGTTCCAGAGGTTGTTGCCAATTAGCGACGCTCCGAGCGCCACGGCCGCATTGACCATCCAGAACAACTGCCAGTCGCGGCCGCTGTCGGGGGCGGTCAGGGTGTCGCCAAACATCGCCCAGCCGATTGCGGCGAGAACCGCCGATACCAGCCCGGTCGACAAGCCGTAGAGCGCGGACCATTCGTTGCCGCTGTAGTGCGGATTGCGCTGAAGGTAGCGGGCATTGTCGACGGCATACAGCGTCCAGCAGACCAGGGCGCCAGCCGCGCAGATCACACCGGCGATTTTCTGCCAGACGGGGCGTGCCGCCGCGCCGATCGTGGCGCCGTGCGCGCTGCCGCCCCCGGCGAAAAGATCGATGTTGATGAAGGCGATCCCGGCTGCCACCACGAGCAGTGGCGGCACCAGCCGGCGCAGCTGCACGGCGCCATGGTCACGCCGGCCCATCAGCGTGACCGAAATCGGCAGGATGCCGATGATCAGCGAGGTCGGTCCGACGCCCGCCAACTGCACGCCGAATGCCAGCAGCACGTAGTAGAGCAGGTTGCCGGTGAATGCCTGGCGCAGCAGGGCGACGCAGTCGGCGCGTGTCAGTTTGCGGGCGATGCGGCCCATCAGGGGTAGCGCTGCGACGAAGGCCACCAGACCGTAGGCCAGGTACCTGCCGATCGCGAGTTCCCAGGGGGAGAACACAGGCAGCAGCTTGGGCGCGATGAATACCATGCCCCAGAACGCCCCCGCCAACAGGCCGCATAACACCCCGATTCCCATGGTCTTCCCGCTTGGCCCCGAAGGGGCGTCTAAAAAGGAGGCCGAGATTAGCAAACGCCATGCGATAACGCATCAGCAAATCCTGCATTCCTGTATAATCTGCTTTTGCGCCTAGAGGATTCGCTATGCGTCTTGTCCAGAAAGCACTCACATTCGATGATGTGCTGCTCGTCCCGGCCTATTCGGCCGTCCTGCCCCGGGATGTTTCCCTCCGCACCCGCCTGACCCGTTCCATCGATTTGAACATTCCGCTGGTTTCCGCCGCCATGGATACCGTGACGGAAGCTCGCCTTGCCATTTCCATGGCACAGGCCGGTGGTATCGGCATCGTCCACAAGAACCTGAAGCCAGCCGACCAGGCGCGCGAAGTGCAGCGTGTGAAGCGCTACGAATCGGGCGTGCTGCGTGATCCGATCACCATTTCTCCGGAAATGAAGGTCCGCGATGTGATTGCCTTGTCGCAGCAGCATGGCATTTCGGGCTTCCCGGTGCTGGAAGGCAAGACCGTAGTCGGCATCATCACCAACCGCGACTTGCGCTTCGAGGAAGAACTCGACGCGCCGGTGCGCGCGAAGATGACGCCGCGAGAAAAGCTCGTGACCGTCGCCGAAGGCGCTCCGCTGGAAGAAGCCAAGCGCCTGATGAACCGCCATCGTCTGGAGCGTGTGCTCGTAGTCAACGGCGCGTTCGAACTGCGTGGCCTGATCACTGTGAAGGATATCCAGAAGGCCGTGGAAAACCCGCTGGCCAATAAGGATGCGCACGGCCAACTGCGCGTAGGCGCCGCAGTGGGCGTGGGTCCGGACAACGACGAGCGTGTGGAGTTGCTGGTCAAGGCCGGCGTCGACGTGATCGTGGTCGATACCGCGCACGGCCATAGCCAGGGCGTGCTGGACCGTGTGCGCTGGGTCAAGCAGAATTTCCCGCAAGTGCAGGTCGTGGGTGGCAACATCGCCACTGGCGCGGCTGCGCTGGCACTGGTCGAGCATGGCGCCGATGGCGTCAAGGTCGGTATCGGTCCGGGCTCGATCTGCACGACGCGTATCGTTGCTGGCGTCGGCGTGCCGCAGATCACCGCCGTGTCGAACGTGGCGGAAGCGCTCAAGGGCACAGACGTGCCGCTGATCGCCGATGGCGGCGTGCGCTATTCGGGTGACGTTGCCAAGGCACTGGCCGCTGGCGCACACACCGTGATGATGGGCGGCATGTTCTCGGGTACCGAGGAAGCGCCGGGTGAAGTGTTCCTGTATCAGGGTCGTTCGTTCAAGAGCTACCGTGGCATGGGTTCGGTTGGCGCGATGAAGGACGGTGCCGCTGACCGCTACTTCCAGGAAGACAACACGGCCAACGTCGACAAGCTCGTGCCTGAAGGAATCGAAGGCCGCGTACCTTACAAGGGCTCGGTGCAGGCGATCATCCACCAGCTGACCGGTGGCATTCGCGCGTCGATGGGCTACTGCGGCGCAAGCTCGATTGCCCAATGGCACGAAACCGCCGAGTTCGTGCAGATCACCGCCGCGGGGATGCGCGAGTCGCATGTCCACGATGTGCAGATCACCAAGGAAGCGCCGAACTACCATATCGATTGATTTCGATCTGGTGCCTCCCACCACGGCCGCGCTGGTTTCGTCGATGCTGACGGAGCCGCGCGGCCGCGCTGCAAAAAAGGAGCGCTCATGAAGGTATTGCTGCGAGCCGTGCTGTTCTTCGACGCCTTGTTGGACTTGCTGCTTGGCATCCTGCTGCTGGCGTCACCGTTCACCACGCTGTATGCCGCGCTGCAATTGCCGCAGCCCCAGCCGGCCCTCTTCGGGCAATTGCTTGGCGTGGCGACGATCGGACTGTCCTGGCTGCTGTTCCAGGCCACCATCAACGGCCAGTTGACCGTCGCCGTGGCGCGGACCACGGGCTATGTGAATCTGGTCAGCGCGCTGCTGGTGACCGTATGGACGCTGTTTCTCGACATTCCCGTACAAGGCGTGGGCAAGGTCTGGTTGCTAACGCTGGCAGCCGTACTGATCTTTTTTGCCATCGTGCAGATTCCCGCGGCCAAGAAGGTGCGGCTGCGTGAGCGGCAACAGGCCGAACAGGCTACGGTCGAGCGCGAAGCTGGCGCGGCCAATGGCGACTCCCCGAACAACGAACCCGGCGTGCCCCGCACGGCGCGCCCGAATGGATCCCCTGCATCTCCCGAATACCGGCGCGAGCCGGGTATCACGCCACCGCCTGGCTATGGTCCGGGCACCGAGGTGATGCCCGAACCCGATCCGGAAGCACTGCCAACTGCCAATCATGCACGACAAAATCCTCATTCTTGACTTCGGCTCGCAAGTCACACAGCTCATTGCCCGCCGCGTTCGCGAAGCGCACGTCTACTGCGAAATCCATCCGAACGACGTCACCGACGAGTTTGTGCGCGAGTTCGCGCCGAAGGGCGTCATCCTGTCCGGCAGCCACGCCAGCACCTACGAGGACCACCAACTGCGCGCGCCGCAGGCCGTGTGGGACCTGGGCGTGCCGGTGCTCGGCATCTGCTACGGCATGCAGACGATGGCCGTGCAACTGGGCGGCAAGGTGGAGTGGAGCGATTCGCGCGAGTTTGGTTACGCGGAAGTGCGCGCCCATGGCCACACGAACCTGCTCAAGGGCATCGAGGACTTCGCCACGGACGAAGGCCACGGCATGCTGAAGGTCTGGATGAGCCACGGCGACAAGGTCACGGCACTGCCGGCCGGCTTCAAGCTGATGGCCTCCACGCCGAGCTGTCCGATCGCCGGCATGGCCGACGAGGCGCGCGGTTACTACGGCGTGCAGTTCCACCCGGAAGTCACGCATACGTCGAAGGGCCGCGAGATGATCGAGCGCTTCGTGCTGGAGATCTGCGCCACGAAGGCCGACTGGGTCATGCGTGACCACATCGCCGAAGCCGTCGAGAAGATCCGCGAACAGGTGGGCGATGAAGAGGTGATCCTCGGCCTGTCCGGTGGTGTCGATTCGTCGGTGGCCGCCGCGCTGATCCATCGCGCCATTGGCGACCAGCTCACCTGCGTGTTCGTCGATCACGGCCTGCTGCGCCTGGACGAAGGCAAGATGGTGATGGACATGTTCGCAGGCCGCCTGCACGCGAAGGTTGTGCATATCGATGCCTCCGAGCAGTTCCTGGGTCATCTGACCGGCGTGACCGACCCCGAGCAGAAGCGCAAGATCATTGGCCGCGAGTTTGTCGAAGTCTTCCAGGCCGAAGCGAAGAAGCTGAGCAACGCCAAGTGGCTGGCGCAGGGCACGATCTACCCGGACGTGGTGGAGTCGGGCGGTACCAAGACCAAGAAGGCTACGACGATCAAGAGCCACCACAATGTGGGTGGCCTGCCGGAAACGCTGGGCCTGAAGCTTCTGGAGCCGCTGCGCGACTTGTTCAAGGACGAAGTGCGCGAATTGGGCGTGGCATTGGGCCTGCCGCCCGAGATGGTCTACCGTCATCCGTTCCCGGGCCCGGGTCTGGGTGTGCGGATTCTCGGCGAGGTCAAGCGCGACTATGCCGACCTGCTGCGTCGCGCCGATGCAATCTTCATCGAGGAACTCCGCAAGACGATCGCCACGGAGCAGGACGCCGCTGCCGGTCTGTGCGAAGCGAATCAGGTGGGCAAGAGCTGGTACGACCTGACCAGCCAGGCATTTGCCGTGTTCCTGCCGGTGAAGTCCGTGGGCGTGATGGGCGATGGCCGTACGTACGACTATGTCGTCGCGCTGCGCGCGGTGCAGACCACCGACTTCATGACCGCCCACTGGGCGCACCTGCCGTACTCGCTGCTGGGCCGCTGCTCGAACCGCATCATCAACGAGGTTCGCGGGCTGAACCGCGTGGTGTACGACGTCTCGGGCAAGCCGCCTGCGACAATCGAGTGGGAGTGAAATCAGGTCCTTCGGGGACTATCGCCAGCTATCGAAAAACAGCCATAACGTGTTGATTTAGAAAGAAATACGTCGCGGCGGCTATCGGTGTCAATCGCCGGCCAGCAGAAAAAGTTGGCGGTACAGCTGACGGTAGAAATCGAGGCCGGATTGATACCCTCCCATTCACTATTCAGACTTTTACCGTCTTTGACGGTAAAAATCTTCTCGGAGAAGCTTGTTTTATGCGGCTTTCCGGGCATCAGTGGGTCTCCTGATCCTTGACGGTAAAAGCCGTCAAAAAACAGGAGGAAATGCACGATGCTTACCGACGCTGCACTGCGTAATTTGAAGCCTAAGTCACGGATTTATAAGGCTTCTGACCGTGATGGGATGTACGTGACGGTATCGACCGCCGGTACCGTCACCTTCCGCTATGACTACCGTCTTAACGGACGCCGGGAGACCCTAACCCTCGGGCGCTACGGCCCTGACGGTATTTCACTGGCGATGGCGCGCGAACTGCTTTTGGACGCGCGGAAAGCCGTTCTCAAGGGCATCTCGCCCGCCATTGAAAAGCAACGCGAGAAGCGCCGCGTGGTCGCCATCAAGACCTTCGGCGCGGCGATGGACGCCTGGCTGGCCCACGCGAAATTGGCCGACAGCACCCGCGCCATGCGCAAGCACATCATCGACCGGGACATCCTGCCGGTCTTCCAGAACCGTCTGCTGATCGAAATTGAGCCTGAAGACTTGCGGGCCTTGTGCAACAAGGTCAAGGAGCGGGGGGCGCCAGCCACCGCAGTTCAGATCCGGGACATCGTGAAGCAGGTCTATGTCTACGCCATCGCCCACGGTGAAAAGGTGGAGAACCCCGCCAACAGCGTGGGGGCGGCGTCGATCGCCACCTTCGTGCCGAAGGATCGCGCCTTGTCGCCGCTGGAAATCCGGCTGATGGTGCAGCAGATGGAATCGGTGGCCACCTATCCGACCATTAAGCTGGCGCTGCGCTTGATTCTGCTGACGCTGGTGCGCAAGAGCGAACTGATTCACGCCACCTGGGATGAGGTCAATTTCGAGAACGCGACGTGGACGATCCCTAAGGAGCGGATGAAAGGACGCAACCCGCATGTGGTCTATCTGTCGCGTCAGGCGCTGGGCATCTTCGTCACGCTGCACGCCTGCGCGGCAGGCTCACGATTCGTTTTTCCCTCGCGTTACGACGCAGAGCGCTGCATGTCCAATGCGACCTTGAATCGGGTCACGCAGCTCGTGGCGGACGCCGCAAAAAGCAAAGGGCTACCGCTGCAGCCATTCACCGTGCACGACCTGCGCCGTACCGGGTCGACCCTGTTGAACGAGATCGGCTTTAACCGCGACTGGATCGAGAAGTGCCTGGCGCACGAAGACGGACGCTCGTCGCGCTCGATCTACAACAAGGCCGAATACGCCGAGCAACGGCGCCACATGCTGCAAGAGTGGTCCAACCTGGTCGACGCCTGGGGTAGCGGGCAGACCTACGTGCCCAAGTTGATGCCGGCGAACGTGACGGTGCCGATGTTGAGCGCCATAGCCTAATGTAAGGGCATGGTTGTCACTTGACAACCATGCCCTTCCTGTCCATAGTCATGGTTGCTGATGGCCGTCTCGCTCATGGGAGGCAAGACGTTGAAGACGCTCGCGGGCGAGCCGAGCGTGTGGCTCGCCCATCCAGGTGGGCGTCCGCCGCGCCCGACAGGGCCAAGGACGAGAGCGATGGAATACACCTTTACCCTGAAGTACCAGCTTGCGGACGACGACAGCGACACCGATGCGCTGGTCGAGCGCTTGGGCGAGACCGGTTGCGACGACGCCTTGATCGGCATCGGGCAGCCGGGACGCATGGCGCTGGAATTCACCCGCGAGGCGACCGATGCCGGGGCGGCCGTGCGCAGCGCGCTGGCAGACGTGCGGCACGCTGTGCCTTCGGCACAGTTGATCGAAGTCGCGCCGGACCTGGTTGGACTGACCGACGTGGCCGATATTGTGGGTGTGTCGCGGCAGAACATGCGCAAGCTGATGTTGGCCCACCCGGGCAGCTTTCCGGCGCCGGTGCATGAGGGCAGCGCATCGATCTGGCACTTGGCGGACGTGCTGGCCTGGCTGCAGGCCAAGGGCACGTATTCGCTGGCCTTGGACGTGCTGGACGTGGCGCGGGTGGCGCTGCAGGTCAACGTGGCAAAGGAGGGCCGACGGCTGACGCGGTCAGTGTCCAGGGAACTGGGAGCGTTGGTGAGCTAAGGGCCGCTCCGCGCTTCATTCCTGGCGAGAGGCCGCTCGCACAGGGCGGGTTTTTCGTAGACGGACATCGGGTTTCGAGACGCCGCCGCGCGGCGCTTGCTTGCGGGCCTCGACCCACGCTTCCACCTCGGCCAGGTCCCACACGACACAGCGCGGCGTCAGGTTGAAGCGACGCGGAAACTCGCCACGGCGCTCCATCTCGTAGATCGTAGTCTCGGCCAGCGGAACGATCTGCCGCAGTTCCTGGCGGCGAATCGTGCGACGAAACGGCAAGGTGTTGCGCTTGGGAAACTGGGGCAGTTCCTCGTAGGCGGCCGTGCCGGGGAGGGGTAGGGAGGCAGCTCGCGGTAGTCCTTCGGCACCGTCGTCCCTATTGATTTTTTGCAGCGGGCTATTCTCCATGTCGAACTCCGTGAGTGTTCGGCGTCGAAAGGTTTGCCGCCGCACGGAGTAATGGTGGCTTTCATTGGCTATCGGGGGAACTCGCTACGGCGTAGTGCGGCGTAGTGAAGGACGTGTAGTCACAAAGAAAAGGAAAAAGGCATGGCGACAGTGACGGTTTCTCCCATTCACTTCGAGGACTACAGCGGCCTTCAGTTCGAGCGCCTGGTCTTTGCGTATCACGTGCGCGCCGGCTGGCACGACTTGGTCTGGCGCGGGCAATCCGGTGGAGACCAAGGACGGGACATCTCGGGCACCGAGCCGTTTGATGACCGGCCAGCACGCAAAACCATCATCCAATGCGCGAACCGGGACACGCTGACCCTGGCGAAGGCCAAGAGCGACATGAGCAAGGCGGTCAAGGCCATCGGCGGGGTGCCGGATGCCTTCAAGTTCGTCTGCCGTGGCGCCGTGTCGGACACCGCCCGAACGCGGATCGAGCAGGCCGCAGCGTCCCTGGGCGTTGCGCACGTGACGATATGGTCGGGCGTGGAGTTCGAGGAAAACCTGCGCCTTCGCGCCGAATACCTGCTGCGCCGTTTTGTCCAGGGCATCGAATTTCCCGATGCCGAAACGGCGATCCGTGCGTTCGTGGACGACTTTCCCGAATTGACGGATGCCGATGCGCTGCAATTGATGGCGGCCGTGTTCGATCGTCCCGCCTTTCGCACGCCATTCCATCAGGAAAGCTCCCTGCCTGCTTTTCAGCAGGCCATCGAAGACACTATAGGCGCGCTGAACACCGGCGTGTGGCGGACACGCGAAGGCGACGAGATCCGGCGCATCCCATCGATCCATCATCTTCGCGATCGACGCATCCGCGCCGTATTGAACAAGGTCGTTCGTCAGGTCGATGCGCTGCGGCGCATCTTCGTGACTCGCCTCAAGGAAGGGGAGATCAAACACTGCGGCTGCGGTCAGCCGGATTGTCCGACGTACACGCTCACCCATCGCGCCGCTGGCGAACTGGATGCGGCCAGGCAGAGCATCCTGACGACGTTTCGATCGGTGTACGCGCCCTTCGATGTCAGTCTTGAGTAGCCTTAGGCGTCATTCTGACGGGCGGGGGTGATGCTGATGCTGGATGCAGGTGCATCAGCTAGATATTTGAGCCTTTTGGCATGACGGCACGTACCGCCTCCAGTGCCCTGGCATGGGATTGCTGGTGCTGTACCCATTGACCTTCTTGTTCAACGCCCTCATGCGGTGACGACGATGCCGGACTGGCTGCAGGTCATCGTGCGCGTCAATGCGATATTGCACCGGGTCTCCGCCGTGCCGAAGCTGGCGGACGTCATTGCCATCGGCGTCGATTTCTGGCTGACCTCGCTGGGCGCGGTCGTCATCGCCGCGATCTTTGCCCCGCTGACCTTGTACGCCGACATGCGGTAAGGCAACGGCTAACGGTCGGTGTCCTCGCGGACGCCTGGGTCGCGCATCCCACTTCCGTGGGATGCGCGTGCTTGCGTCGTTACCGCGGCCAGTCGTCGCTACGCAAGTTCTCGAAGAAGCTCGGGCCGACCTCGATACGCAGCGAGCCGTGGCGCCGCAGGATCTTCTGCGCGATCTCGGGCGAGGCGGCGTCCGTGAAATCCAGCAGATAGCTGTAGATCATCTCGCCGCTATTGCCGTCTCGCGGCTCGGCCTCGACATCGACCAGGTCGCCGACCTCGTGCAGCTCCAGGCCGAGCAACTCCGCGTAGGCCTGCGACGTGCTGCGCACCGGCGGCCCGTCTTCGTGGTCGTCGTCGCCCCAGTCGGTATCCAGATCAGCCTTGGTGACCTGGCAATCCACCGATCCAAAACAGTGCTGGCCCAGGCGCACCACGCTCAGCACGCCCTCCACGTTCACGATGTGGCCCGCGTAGGGCCGCTCGGTGTCGATTCCCAGGCCTACGTGCCCGGCCAGTTCGATATCGAGCGCACCGCCCACGGCGACGTCATCGAACGCGACCTCGAAATCGAAATACACCTCGTCGATGCCGTCGTAGTTGGCATTGGCCATTTCGCTATTCACGTCACTATCTTCCGTGACCGTTTGATCCACATGCTGCCGCAGAAAATCCTCGAAGGCGGCGTAGGACGCGTGGAGGCGGATATGCGGCGCGCGCTCGCCGAAGGCGGTATCGAGCAACGCGTGCAGTTGGTCGGGCGTGGTCGCCACGCCAAGCTCCGACGCACGCTGATCGAGCCGGTCGACGTCGAGTACGACGTGGTGGACATCGGCCAGATGCGCCGGTTCCTGTGAAGTCGCTTGTGCAGCCTGGTAGGCGGCAAAGGTCTTGTAGCCCAGCGCCGCCACGACCAACTGCTGCGAATGCCCGAGGGGCACGGATGGCCCTTGAGCAGCGCTGTTCTTGCGAACGGAATGGGCAAGGTCGGAAATGCCGATCGACATACGATTCTCCTGATCTCAGCGTGGCCAATCGAGCGATTACTTGGCCGACGCCCAGGCGATATCGCATGGTGGTGGCAAGAAGATGAGGAAAAGCAGTTTCAGCAGTCTTGATTGAGCCGCTCGAAGCTCAGGCGGACGAGGCCTTGACCTCCATTTTCCGCGAAAAAGGATCTGGCGGCAAGCACGTGGCGACATCGAGCTGATGGGCGTCCCCGGCGTTGCCGGTCGCGCTGTCGTGCTGCGCATCGAGCCGCCTGCGGCGTCTCGGCCCCTGCGGGCTTCCATCGCTGACGCCTACGGCCCGGATTCTCGATCCGGGCCTGCGCGCTTCGCTTGCGTGCGGTCGGCACACAGGGATGGCCGTTGCCTAGGTCACCGTCTTTCCTGACCTCATCACCTTGTCCGCGACTGTAGCCCGCGGCCGTGTGCCGTCAAGGCGCGCAGGGCCGTGTCCTCGGCTGCGCCTGCGGGCCGCACCAACCCTGCGCTTGTCTCCTTGACGGCCCCCGTCCGCGCGCTCCTGACCGTCGCGGGCGATGAACTCAGAAAAGACGGTGGCAACGAGGCCAACCGGGTTCGTCGTGCCGACCGCACCGAACAGCCGAAAGGCTGGGCTCCGAATCTAGAAATCCGGTGTGCGGTGAAAGCCAACCCTTCTTTCTTTGTCAGGAGAAATCACCATGCAACTCGCCTCTCGCTTCGCTTCCCGTTCGCCGGTGCTGCGTTCGGAACGCCCCTTGTCCGATGACCAAATCCGCGCCGTGGCCCCGTCCATCTTCGCGGACGCCCCGCACGAAAGCCGTTCGCAGCGGTACAGCTATATCCCCACCGCCAGCGTGCTGCAAGAGCTGCGCGGGGAGGGCTTCGAGCCCTTCATGGTGTGCCAGACCCGCGTGCGCGCCGACGACCGCCGTGACTACACCAAGCACATGATCCGGCTGCGCCATGCCAGCCAGATCAACGGCCGCGAGGCCAACGAAATCATCCTGCTGAACTCCCACGACGGCACGAGCAGCTATCAGATGCTCGCCGGCATGTTCCGCTTTGTGTGCCAGAACGGCCTCGTTTGTGGCGACACCGTGGCGGACGTGCGCGTACCCCACAAAGGCGATGTGGCCGCGCAGGTCATTGAAGGCGCTTACGAAGTCCTGCGCGGCTTCGACCGAGCGCAGGAATCCCGCGATGCCATGCAGGCAATCACGCTGGATGCAGGGGAATCGGAAGTCTTCGCCCGCGCTGCGCTGGCGTTGAAGTACGACGAGGACAAGCCCGCGCCCATCACGGAATCGCAAATCCTGATGCCGCGCCGTCACGACGACAGCCGCCGCGACTTGTGGAGCGTGTTCAACCGCACGCAAGAAAACCTCATCAAAGGCGGCCTGTCCGCCCGTGCCGCGAATGGTCGCCGCCAGACCACTCGCCCGGTGCAAGGCATCGACAACGGCATCCGCCTCAATCGCGCCTTGTGGCTGCTGGCCGATGGCCTGCGCCAGTTGAAAGCCTGAATCCCAACGCGGCAGGGGCAGGCAGCAGCCCTTGCCGCTTCTTTCGCTGCTGCATCCCTAACCGCAAGGAGTTATCACCATGAACGCCGTTCTCAAAACCGAAGCCTCCGCCGTTGAAGCCGTCACGCCGCTGGAAGTGGCCGACCCGACCAAGAACCTGATTCTGGTTCCGCTGTCGCAACTGTTGCCGCGCCGCTCCAAGCGCAACGTCCGCACGACTCCGCGCCAGTCCATCCCTGAACTGGCTGCGAGCATCGCCCGCGTCGGCCTGCTGCAAAACCTCATCGTGATTGCCGCCGCAGATGGTGAGCATTACGAAGTCGTGGCGGGCGACCGCCGCCTGACCGCGTTGAAGCTGCTGGCGAAGAAGAAGCGCATCGCCGCCGACTACGAAGTGCCGTGCCTGCTGGTGGCCGATGCGTCCGCCCGTACCGTGAGCCTCGCGGAAAACGTGCAGCGCGAGAACATGCACCCCGCCGATCAGTTCGCGGCTTTTGCCGCACTGGTCAAGGAAGGCCGACCCATCGAGGACATTGCCGCTGACTTCGGCGTGACCCCGCTGGTGGTGCAGCGCCGCTTGAAGCTGGCAAACGTCTCGCCGCGCCTGCTGGTCGATTACCGCGCCGGCACCGCAACGCTGGAACAGTTGATGGCCTTGACCGTCACCGACGACCACGCCGCGCAGGAAGCCGCGTACTACGGTGCGCCGGAATGGCAGCGCGGCGCGTCCGCTCTGCGCGAACGCCTGACCGAGCGCGAAATCAATGCCGCGCATCCGTTGGTGCGTTTCGCCGGGCTGGAGACCTACACGGCGGCAGGCGGCGGCACCCGCCGCGACCTGTTCGCCGAAGGCGATACCGGAACCTACCTGACCGACGCCGCACTGCTGGAAACGTTGGTGCGCGGCAAACTGGACGCGCTGGCCGAGGGCGTGCGTGCCGAAGGCTGGGCGTGGGTGGATGCTACGCCGCACATCAGTTCCGCCGACCGGCAGGCATTCCAGAACGCGCCGCGCCAGCGCCGCGAGCCGACCGCCCGCGAAGCCCGCCGCTTCGCCTCGCTGCAAACCCGCCTCGAAAAAATCGACGCCGAACTGGAAGACGCTTACGACGCCGAGGACGAGGACAAGGCGGCAACGCTGGAAGAACGCCGCGAACACGTGGCCGGGGAACTGCAAACCATCGAAGAAGCCTTGCAAAGCTACGCCCCGGACGTGCGCGCCGTGGCCGGTTCCATCGTCACGCTCGACCGCGAGGGCGAAGCCGTGATTCATCGCGGCCTGCTGCGCGAGGCCGAGGCCAAGGCACTGCGCACGCTGGAAAAGCTGCGGCAGGGATTCGTCGGGGAAAGCGCGAACGACGACGAAGGCGACGAACCCGAAGCGCCCAAGACCGCCAGCGTGTCCGATCGGCTGGCGCAGCGGTTGAGCGCCCACCGCACGGCGGCGTTGCAAGTCGAAGTCGCCCGGCATCCGCTGGTGGCACTGGCTGCGCTGGTGCATGGCATGGTGCAAACCGTGCTGCAAGACCGCTACCACGGACATGACTTGCCGCTTGGCGTCAGCCTGAAAGTGCAAGACCGGCTGGAAAGCCTTGCCCCGGACGTGTCGGAATCGCCCGCCGCCGTAGCATTGCGCACCTTGCAGGAAGTCGCGGGCGCAACCTTGCCGGAGGAAAGCGCCGAACTGTTCGCCGTGTTGCTGACGAAGTCGCAAGATGAACTGGTGCGCCTGCTTGCCGTGTGCGTGGCTTCCACGGTGGACGTGGTGACGCCTCGCGCTGCGCAGCACCAGCCCGGCGCGGAACTGGCGCGGGCAGTGGAGTTGGACATGGCCGCATGGTGGAAGCCGACCGCCGAGGGCTATTTCCAGCACGTCCCCAAGGCCGTGATTCTGGAAGCCGTAAACCAGTACGCCCCGGCGCATGTCACCCGCCTGTCAAAGTTGAAAAAAGGCGACATTGCCAGCGAAGCGGAACGGCTGGCGGATGGTACGGGTTGGATGCCCGCCGTATTCCAGACCGGCCATCACACCGAGCCGGAAGGCGTGCCGGTGGTGGTGGACGAGGCCGACGCCGACGCGCCGGAAGATGCCACCAGCGAGGAGGAAGCGCACGCACTGGCCGCGTGAAGTAGTCGCATAGCCCCGGCGCACAGCGCCGGGGCTATCACCCGAACCGGGCGCGGCAGTGGCCGCGCCCGGTTTTCAACGCCCACAGCAAAATCGCCCCGTCGCCGCCTTCGACCAGGCGGCGACGGGGCGGCCGTGCAAGTGCCTTGCACGCGGCACGGCAATCTGCGCCCGCTGGCGCGGGCAAGATTTCGATGGCCCCCCCCGCCGCCAGGGGCGGGACTTGTGGGGCTACGCCCCGGCTCGCTGCGGCAGGTTGTGCCAAAGCGTGCCGTCCTCGACGCTGACGGTTCGCCGCCTGTACGTCACGAAGGACGGTTCACCGACACGCCGCCCGGCTTGCTATGGAGCTTCCACGCCACACCTTAACTACGAAGGCCGCTTGCGGGCCGCAAGGGGCGTTATCGCCTTGTGGCTGGCGGTTGGCCTTGCCCGCGTCAGGGTACAAGCCGGTGCAGCCGTCACACGGGGATAGCGAGTCAGCCATGTCTCCTTTCGGGAGCGGGCGGCCCGTGCGTCCTTGGCTTGTCGTGAATCCTGGCGAGGGCACGGCTGCGCCTTGGGCTTCATGGCCGCAACCTTGCAGCGAAAACAATTTCCCCTGCGCTGCGCGCATTCCTCACGGGACAAATTCTTTTCGCTTCCAGGTTCTCCACGCTGTTGCGACCGCTGCGCGGTGCGACCCGCCCATCCCTCGCCGGCCGGTTCACAACAAGGACGCACTGGCGCGACCTTGTTCAACCCGAAAGGAGAAACATCATGGCTAACATCGGCACCTTCACCGCAGAGAAAGACGGCTTCACCGGCACGCTTCGCACCCTGACGCTCAACGTCAAGGTCAAGCTGGTTCCCAACGACAAGGGCGACAACGAGAAAGCCCCGGACTTCCGTCTGCAGGCGGCCGGCCACGACATCGGCGCGGCGTGGAAGAAAACCAGCGAGGCCGGACGGGACTACCTGTCCGTGACCCTCGACGATCCTTCGTTCCCGGCAACGGTCTACGCCCGCCTGATCGAAGGCGAGAACGGCACGCACGACCTGATCTGGTCGCGCAGCAAGCCGCAGCAGGCGGACTGACGCCGCCCACCGCGCCCCGTCCCTTGCGGCGGGGCGCCGTGCTGCTGGCGCAGCACGTCACGCACGCGCCTATGGCGCGTCGCGTTCCTTCAAGACAGCCTCAAGCTCCTGGCGCACCTGCGCCAGAAGCTGATCGGCCTTGCGCGTGCTGTCGCCGGCGTAGGCCAGCGTCAGCAGCGTGAGCGGATGCACTTCCATGACCTCGCACAGCTCGGTCAGCTTGTGCAGGGTTGGGCTTTTCAGGTTGCGCTCCAGTGAACTCATATACGTGCGGCTGGACACGTCGGAAAACGCTTCCTGGCTCAAGCCACGCGCCTTCCTGACCGTCCGTATTGCCGTCGCCAATGAGTCCTTCGCCGCCACCTATGGTTTCCCCTGAAAAACCAAGATGACAGCCGATTGCGCTCTATAGGGCTACAATCTATAGTGTTCATTTGGCGATGCTGATTTACGTATTCGTCCCTTTACGGAAATCCGCAGATGCGGATTTCGACCGCACCAGAGAGTCACATCCGTGTCTTTCCAGATCTGCACAATGCCGCTTCTGCGTTTCCGTGCATGTACGGATTCGATGGCTTACGCCTGCGTGCTTTCGCACGAAAGCACGCATCCGCTTCGACGCTTCCACGTCTTGGCGGCAAAGCGCGTCCGTGCACCGGCGGTTTCGTGAGATTCCCGGCCATGACCCAGCCGCTCGTCACTACCGAACAACGTGCGCAACTGCTCGCCGTCGGCGCGGCGCGCACAGCCGGTCAAAGCATCGACCCGTTGCCGGTGGTGCGGCTGTTCACCCCTGATGCGCACGCGACCTGGCTGTTGGCCGCGCTCGACCCCGCTGACGGTGACACCGCCTGGGGACTGATCGACCTTGGCATCGGGATGCCGTCGCTCGGAACGGTCAAGCTGTCTGACCTGGCCGGCATCATCGGGCCGCAGCAGCGGCCGGTCCTGCGTGACCTGTATTTCCGTGCGGCACGACCGCTATCGGAATACGTGCAGCTCGCGCAACGTGATGGCTCCATCCCCGACTGACTGAGGCGAATTGTGTCTTTTTAGGTCTAGTTCAAGACAGTTGCAGTCTGAATCGGCACTCTTGCACCAAGCGGGTGCGGCCTTGACCGAAAGAGACATGGTGCAGGACGTAGCTTCCGGCAGGGTACGTGACGCTGCGCACCATTTCCGAGCTGCGCAGCCGTCGCACTCGGACGATCCATGCAAGGCTTCGGAATCAATCGGACTTGATTACCACCAGCTTAGCCCGCCTGAATGACAAATTGCCGATGAGGCTGTAGTCCTGCATTTCGATGTCCGTGGCGACGTTCCCATCAGCAGGGATGGTTGCCTCATGACTGATCGAACCAACGATTTTTGGTATCCGACCGCCGCCTATCTCTACGTGCTGCACCTGGACGGTCCCGCACTCGCCTGGGAATACTTGCGCCGCCATCCCGAGTACCGGCGCGATTGGCGGCGCCGTCGCCGCCGGCCGGCCACGGCGCACGAATGGGGCCTGCGCCTGCTCGAAGACCCGCACCAGGATGCACGCGACGCGCATCCTGTCTGGTTCCCCGATCATGACGGCGTGCTCCAGCTCTACCCGGATGCCGACCCGCCACCGGAAGCCCACACCTTCGAGTTCTGGCACGTCCCCGGCAACAAGCAATTGATCCACGATGGCAAGCGCCTGGTGCTGACGGCACGCTGGCCCGGCTGCTGCGTGCGGCTTGCACTTGCGCCGGGCCTGGCCGACGGCATGGCCTACCTCTATGCTATCCGCCCGTGCGCCGCGCCTTGCGCGAGCTACCGCACGATCACGGCCGAGCTGGACAAACTGGCGACGGTGGACACGGCGGCCGTGCCTACGGCAGCGGCCCGCTCGCGGCCCACGCCCGCCGCGCTGCTGGAACTGCACACCTTGCAGGCGCTCGACGCGACCCTCGCGGGCGCGTCCTTGCGGGAGACAGCCGAAGGGCTGTTCGGCGCTGAAGTCGTGGCGGCCGGCTGGTACACCGATGGCGGCCTGCGCTCGCGCGTGCGCCGCCTGGTACGGCGCGGCCAATCGCTGATGCGCGGCGGCTACCGCCGCCTGGTACAGCTCGAATGACCTGGGGAGGGTCGTTTTGCCTGCGCTGCAAAACGACCCTCTGCACAACCCGTCGCTATCTTGAGACTGCCTCCATCCGGCTGCGCTGGTGCTGCCGGCGTTTCTGACCGATGGAGGTTCACTCGATGCGACCCGCACCCTTGCGGCCTGCTGCCGCTGCTGTCGCTGCGCCTGCGCAGCCCCAACGCTACCTTACCAACGACGAAGCCGCCGAGTACCTGCGGCTGTCGCCGCGCACGCTGGAAAAGCAGCGCGTGATCGGGGGCGGCCCGAAGTTCCGCAAGTTCGGCCGCCGCGTCATGTACGCGGTGGCCGACCTCGACGCCTGGGCCGACCAGCGCAGCTTCGAGGCTACGTCCGACCCCGAATACGCCGAGCACCACTCGGCCGATAGCCGTGCGCGGTGACGGATGGCTCGCCGGTGGCCATCACCATGCCCAGCCCATCGCGGGAGCGGGAACAGCTCGACCTGTTCCGCGCCTTGCCGGGCGACATGGCGCCGCGCGACAGCCAGGACTTGATGGCCTTTCCGTTCTTCTCGCTAGCGAAGTCGCGGCGCACCGCGCCGATCGACTTCCGCGCTGGTGGCGTCACCGTGCGCGTGGAGGGCACGCAGGAGCATGGCATCGCCACGATTTGGGATGCGGACGTGCTGATTTGGGCGGCATCGCAGATCGTGGAAGCGCGAGACGCAGGCATTCGCCCGTCGCGCCTGATGCACGCGACGCCCTACGAGATCCTGCGCTTCATCGGGCGCAGCACGTCGCTGCGCGACTACCAGCGCCTCAAGGCCGCGCTCGATCGGCTGCAATCGACCAGCGTGGCCACATCCATCCGCGAGACGACCGGACGGCGCCTGCATCGCTTCTCGTGGATCAACGAATGGAAGGAACTGGCCGACGCCCGCGGCACGCCGCTGGGCATCGAGCTGATCCTCCCGGACTGGTTCTATGCCGGCGTGCTCGACGCCGCGCTGGTGCTGACCATCGACCCGGCTTACTTCAAGCTCACCGGCGGCATCGAGCGGTGGCTGTACCGCCTGGTGCGCAAGCACGGCGGCAAACAGCCGGGCGGCTGGCAGTTCGACTTCCGGCACCTGCACCGCAAATCGGGCAGCACGGCGAAGCCCTACGACTTCGCTTGCGACCTGCGCGCGCTGGTCGCGCGGCAGTCGCTGCCCGGCTATGTGCTCGGCATCGAGCGAACGCTGGATACCGGCGAGGAACTGTTGACCTTTCGACCCGTGCCGCCCACGGCACGGGGATAACTCGGGGAAAACTTGTGAACGGCCTCGTGCTATCAGGCGTGCCGGGTATCGTGCTATCAGGCGTGTCCCTATCGTGCTATCAGGCGTGCGAAATCGCCGGAAAGCTAATAGTGGCGCGGGTTTCGGCGTGCTCTAACTTCCCTAACTCAAATACTCTAACTTTTAATAAGAGCGCGCCGTTTCGGTGGAAAACCGCGAGACGGCACTGCGGGCAACTGCGAAAGCCTGGCCTTCACACACGGAGGGCCGCGCCATGATCGTCGCGTTGCTCAACCAGAAAGGCGGGGTTGGCAAGACCACGCTTGCCACACACATCGCCGGCGAACTGGCAATGCGCGGCCAGCACGTCATCTTGCTCGATGCCGACCCGCAAGGTTCTGCGCTGGACTGGACGCAGCGCAGAAGCCAGCAAGGCTTGCCGCGCTTGTTCAGCGCCGTGGGCCTCGCCCGCGAGACGCTGCACCAGGAAGCGCCGGAGCTGGCCCGCCGCGCCGATCACGTGGTCATCGACGGCCCGCCACGCATTGCCGCCTTGGCGCGCTCCGCGCTGCTGGCGGCCGAGCGTGTGCTGATCCCCGTACAACCGAGTCCCTACGACTTGTGGGCGTCGGCCGAGATGGTGTCGCTGATCCGCGAGGCGCAAGTGTTCCGGCCCGCGCTGCGCGCGGCCTTCGTCGTCAACCGTCGCGTCAGCACCACCGTCATCGGACGCGAGGCGCGCAGCGCGCTCGCCGAGCAGCCGCTGCCGGCGCTGCGCTCGGAAGTGCATCAGCGCATCGTCTTTGCCGACAGCGTGACCGCTGGCCGGCTTGCACGCGAAATGGCGCCTGATAGCGCCGCTGCGCGCGAGATCGCCGCGCTCACCGACGAGCTGCTGCGGTGGCCAGCATGAGCGAGCGCAACGGCAAGCGCATCGCTATCGGCGCGCGTCCGCCGGCGAATCCACACGCCGAGGCGTGGATTCGCCAGGGCGACGCTGACGGCGTCCAGAAAGGCGACCTCTACACCGCGCGCCTGACCCTCGACATCACGCCTGCGATGCGCGCCCGTATCAAGGTATCGGCGTTCACGCAGGGCGTGACTGTCGCCGAACTGCTGCGCGCGCTGCTCGAACGCGAGTTCCCGGAGAAGACCTCATGAACGCATCCGCTCTGGCGGCCACGGCTGCCCCGCCGCCATCGCCCGCAGTGCTCGCCGGCCAGGCCGGCGCCGCGCCGCTGACCCGCGTTTCGCTCGCCTACGTCGAGCAACGCATCGACTTGTATCTGCGCTTCGGCGAGCCGGCGCGCATCGTCCGGCTGGACCGCTGGCGTCGCGTCGCGGTGTTCCTGCCTGGCGCGATGTTCTGCCGCATCCGCTGGCACGCCAACGACTACGGAACCGTGCGCTGGCAGCTCATGGTGATGCAGGCTTGCACACCACTGGACGCGGCACAGCGCATTCCCGGCGTGCTGCCCGGTGCGCGCCTGCTGCTGCACGCCGAAGGTGAACCCACCGTGCGCGCCGTGTTGGCACAGCTCGACGCCATCGAGGCGCTGGGCATTGCGCCGAACGCCGCTTTGCCGGCGTATTGGCGCACGCTCGGCAACCGGCTCGCGGCACGCTTGCCGCTGCCAGAGTACACCGCCGAGCGGCACGCCGCCTGGCTCGCCGGGAGGGCGCTGCCATGACGACGCTTCCCACGTCCGCAAACACCACTGGAACAGCGCCGCGTCGTCGCTCGCGTCTGCGCGCTCGCCTCGTGCTGGCGAGCCTGTCCATCGGCGGCTTCGCTGCGCTGGCATGGGCATCCTTCGTGTCGCCGCTGCCGCGCCTGACCTACAACCCGTCCGACAGCGTGGCGGTCGGCTGGTATCGCATCGAACCGTTCGACCCGCATACCGCCTTGTTGTCACGTCCGTTGTCCGTGGACAGCATCGTGCTGGTGCCCTTGCCGGCCGAAGCCGCTGCGCTGGCTGCGCAGCGCGGCTACCTGCCGACGCGCATTCCGTTGCTCAAGCGCGTTGGTGCCGTCGCGCCGCAGGAGGTGTGTATTGTCGGTCGCAGCGTGCGCATCGACGGCGTGCCAGTGGCCGCCGCATTGCCTGCCGACCGCATGGGCCGGCCGCTGCCATCCTGGCAGCAGTGCCGCCGCCTCGAACCGGGCGAGCTGTTCCTGCTGAGCGTGACCAATCCCGCGTCGTTCGACAGCCGTTACTTCGGGCCGGTGCGCGCATCGGCCGTGCTCGGCCTCGCGCATCCGGTCTGGTTGGAGACACGCTGATGATGGCTGCCGATTCGCTGCGCTTCATCGTGCCATCCGGCGTGTCGTCCTGCCGCCCTTTGCCGTGTCGTCGCGCATGTCGTGCGAGCGCATCCGCGTCGCACGTTGCGCAGCATCCGGCATCGCTTTCACACGTGCAGGCGTCTTGCCTCGAACGCGCCCGGCCGGTGGCCGTGGGCGCGTTCGCCGGCGCGCTGGCTGCAAGCAGCGCAGCGCCGCCGGGCCGCCGACGCCCGGAGCGACAGCGCAGGGCAAAGGCGGAAGGCAAGATAAAAGGTCGCGGCACGTGGCCGCTTGGAAACCTTGTCTGCACATGGGGGTGGCGCGGCACGCGCCAGGGGGCGGCAGCGTGCCGCGAAGGTGCGCAACGCCGCATCGCCGTTGGCGAAACCGCGTGCTTCGTCCGCTGGACTGCGACGGCCTTGGATGTAACCGCACCATGAGCAGCCGTGACGACGACCGATTCCGCGTTCGGCCTGGTGCGCCGAAGCAGCGTGGCGACGCCTTCATCAACAAGGTACTGCGCCAGACCAACAAGGCCGGCGCCAAGCTCGGCAAGGCGGCTGGCAAGGTCGGCCAGCGACCCGGTTCCCGGTTAGGGCGCGGCCACGTCGCCGCTCGCTTTGCTGGTCGTGGACTTGGGGCAAACGCCCGGCGCGTGACGATCAAGGCGAGGCTGGTCAATCTGGCACAGGCGGGGCCGCGCTCCACTGCTGCGCACCTGCGCTACATCGAGCGCGAAGGCGTTGATCGCCAAGGCGGCCCAGGCCATGCCTACGGGCCGACGACCGATGCCGCCGACCTCGAAGTGTTCAAGGAACGTGGTGCCGACGACCGCCACCAGTTCCGGTTCATCGTTTCGCCGGAGGACGCCGAACAGCTCGACGACCTGCGAACCTACACGCGGCACCTGATGGCGCGCATGGAGGCCGACCTGGGCACGCGGCTGGAATGGGTGGCCGTCGATCACTGGAACACCGACAACCCACACACGCACGTCGTTCTGCGCGGCAAGGACGACACCGGCAAAGACCTCATCATTTCGCGTGACTACATCGCCGAAGGGATGCGTCGGCGTGCGTCGGAGCTGGCGACCGAATGGCTGGGGCCGCGCACCGAGCTGGAGATGCAGCAGGCTATGCTGCGCGAAGTCGAACAGGAGCGATGGACAGGTCTGGATCGCACCTTGCAGCGCGAGGCCGGCGACGACGGCTTGGTGCATATCGAACGCTTCGCAGAACCCCGGCTGCAACGCCAGCGACAAATGCTGATCGGCCGTTTGCAACGCTTGCAACGCATGGGCCTGGCGAGCGAGCAACAGCCCGGCGTGTGGGCCGTCCACGCCGAGGCCGAGCCGGCCTTGCGGGCAATGGGCGAGCGCGGCGACATCATCCGCACGATGCAGCGGGCTATGAGTGGCAAGCAGCGCGAGCTGGTCGTGTTCCAACCTGGCGAGGCTGGCCGCGCCATCGTCGGTCGCGTCGCTGGCAAGGGGCTGGCGGACGAGTTGTACGACAAGGGCTATCTGATCGTCGATGGCACGGACGGCAAGGCGCATTACGTCGCTTTGCCGCCGCGCTCGGAGTTGGAGCAGTACCCGACCGGGGCCGTGATAGAGGTGAAAAGGGCGGCCAACGTGCGCGTTGCCGACCGCAACATCGCCGCACTGTCCGTTGGTGGCGTGTACCGGACCGACCACCATCTTGCGCTTGCCCAAGGACAGGCTACGCCCGACCGCGATCCGCGTGAGGTGGTGGCCGCACACGTGCGCCGGCTCGAAGCCCTGCGCCGCGCCGGCATCGTGGAGCGCGAGGCCGAAGGCGTCTGGCGAGTGCCCGACGACCTCACCGAGCAGGGCCGCCAGTACGACGCGCAGCGCCTTGGCGGCGGCGTGGCGGTGGAACTGAAATCGCACCTACCCATCGAGCGCCAAGCGCGTGTCGTCGGCGCCACCTGGCTCGATCAGCAGTTGATCGGAGGCGGCAAGGGCTTGGGCGACCTGGGCTTTGGGGCCGAGGTGAAGGACGCGCTACGCCAGCGCGCCGACTTTCTGACTGAACAGGGCTTGGCCGAGCAGCGCGGGCAGCGCGTCGTCCTCGCGCGCAACCTGCTGGCGACGCTGCGCGGGCGCGAGCTGGTGCAGGCCGCGAAGGACATTGCCGCCGAAAGCGGCCTGGCGCATCGCCCCCTCACGGACGGGCAGCGCGTGGTTGGCATCTACCGGCGTTCGGTTGTGCTCGCCAGTGGGCGCTACGCGATGCTCGATGACGGCATGGGCTTCTCACTGGTGCCGTGGAAGCCGGTGATCGAACATCGCCTGGGCCATCAGCTTGCCGCGAACGTGCGCGGCGGCGCCGTGTCTTGGGAGCTGGGGAGGCAACGAGGCCCCGCCGTGGGCTAATCCCGTGTCCCGGCGACCATCGCCTTGACTCCACGAAAGTCGGAGAGCCAGCGATCCGTCAGGAGGCTGCGCCGCCTCGCTGGATGCGCCACAAGGCCAACGTGCCGGCGCCCATCAAGGCAGCAGCGAGACCGAACCCGAACACTGGCGAAACAGCCGTCCAGAGCAAACCGACCGTCGCGCTGGAAAGGAATTTCGCACCGCCATTGACCGTGCCCAGCGCGCCGTAGCTGGTCGCCAGCGTTTCGGGACCCACCATGTCGGCCGTCACGGTGGATTCCAGGGCCTCTTGCACCGCGACATACAGCCCGGCGGCAACGAAGACCCCGGCGAGCAGCGGCACGCTTGCGGTATGGAACCAGAAGGCCAGGACCATCAACACGGCTGTCAGTGCGCCGAGCGCGTATCCCACCACGAGCAGCGGCAGCGAGCCGATACGGTCGGCCCATGCGCCGATGGGATAGGAGGCCACCACCTGAACCACGTTGCGGCCAACGTACAGCAGCCCGGCAACCTGCGCGGCCTGTACGACGCCGAGCGACGACGTGAGCAATTGCGTCGCCCCGAGAATCAGCAGGCTGTGCGAGAAGTCGCCCAGGCCGAATATTCCCACCGCGCCTAGGTAGCGCTTGAAGCGTCCCGGCAGGCCGCGCAGCGTGCTCCACAGCCGCAGGCCCGGATTGGGCGAATGCTCTGGGTCTTTGACCAGGGCCAGGAATGCCAGCACGGCCAGCACGCCCGGAATCACCGACAGCCAGAGGACGAAGCGGAACGGCCCGGCCGCATCGTCCCAATGCAGGGACTGCGCCCAGCCCAGCACGGCCACGCCCAGCAAGGGGCCGATGACCGCGCCGATGGTGTCCACCGCGCGGTGGAAGCCGAAGGCACGGCCTCGCGTCTGCGGGCTGACGGCTTGGATCACGATGGCGTCGCGCAAGGGGCCGCGCAGTCCCTTGCCGAACCACGACACCAGCCGTCCAAGCAGCAGCAGCGGCCAGCCCGCCGCCAGCGCGATGAAGACCTGCCCCACCGGCGTCAGCGTATAGCCGACCAGCACGAGGCTCTTGCGGTGGCCGAGCTTGTCCGCGATATAGCCGGAGACCATCTTGGTGAAGCTGGCGACGGCATCGGCAATGCCTTCGATGATGCCCAGCGCCGCCGCCGGGATGCCCAGCACGGCCAGGAAGCCCGGCAGGATGACCGTTGTTGTTTCGTAGCAGAAGTCGCCCAGGGCGCTGGTCAGTCCCGCGCCAGCGACGGTGCGATTGAACCAGCCCTTCGTCGTGGCGGGGGCTTCGGGAGCCGCTTCTTGTAGTTCATTCTGCATGGAGGGCAATTCGTGATGTTGGTCGTTAAGCGGCCGCAGGCGCAGGCGCGCGGCCAGTGTCGGGGGCAGCATGGGCGGGCTCCGAGGTCATTGCTGTAACTCGAAGCGTGCGAGGACGGGGTAGTGGTCCGAGGCGCCATCCGTGGCCGGCGTGCGGATCACCTCGTAATGCCGCGCCGCCTGGGCGAGCGAAGCGGAGGCCAACAGGTAGTCGCAGCGCATCGTCGCAAACTCGGTGCCCGTGAAGCCGGCCGTGGGCACGGTTGCCACCTTGGCCGGGTCCAGCCGGTAGCCTAGATCGACCCACCCCGCCGCCTCCAGATGCGCCAGCACGCTACGGTCGGCGCTTTGCAGATCGTCGGCCAGGTAGCGGGCGCGATGCTGCGCCGGCAGCGCGTCGAAACCTTCCGGCTCGGGATCGTGAGGCGAGGCCGAATTGAAGTCACCAGTGACCAGCGTGAGCCGGTCCGGGGCGGCCTGCACCGCCAGGTAAGCCGCTTCGCGGCGTCGTACCTCGGGGCCGTTGGGGCACAGGTGCGCGCTGATGAAGGTGATCGGTTCGCTGCTGCCCGGCACGGCCACCTTGAGCGTTGCCAGCGCGTGGTGGAAGTGCGCGCCATCCGCGTCGAAGGCGAGCGGGCGCAGCGGCTCGCGGATGAAGATGGCGACGTTCTGGCCGGTACGCGGCGCGATGGCGAGAAAGCCGCGCATGCCGATGCGATCTTCCGTGGCATACAGCCACGCGCCGCCATTGGCATCGAAGCCCTTGGCTTCCTGCATCAGAAACACATCGGGCCGCACCTGGTTGATAAGGTCGATTTGCGCCTGGGCACGTGCGTCGTTGGCGCCATCGCGGCCGGCGAACAGGGTGTTGTAGGTCAGGACGGTCAGTTTCATTGCGGCTCCTTTCAGCGGTTTTCGTCGTGTGACTCGAAGACCCGCTGGGCATAGGCGTCGAGCAGCGCCTCGCAGCGCTGCAGGCGCTGCTGCGCCTCGACGGCCCGCGTAGCGCCGTAGAAGTCGAGCTTGCGAATCTTCTCCAACCACGTCTGGAGCTTCTTGAGGTCGGCGTCGTTTTCTTCGAGTTCTGCGTAGGTGAAGTGGCTGGCCGCCGTCTCCTTGGCAATCTCCGCGTCGAAGTCGTCGCATTTGGCGATGAATTCGGTGTATTGCTCATCGCGATCGGCCTTGAAGCGCGCCACGACTTTTTCCTCCTGGGACTTGTCCAGCGCGACGGTCTCCAGCAGCACCGACTCCCCGGCAATTTCGTCGATTTCGTTCTCGATGATCTTGAGGCGGCGAGTGTGGTCGTCGGTCTTGGGCAGCAGGCAGACGCCGTTCTGCAAATAGATGGCTCCCATGCCCTTGAGCCTTCGCCAGATAGCGATGCGCTTCTTGGCGGGTTCGGCGGGCACCTTGTACGTGAGCAACAGCCAGTTTTGAATTTTCATGCGAACAATCATAGTGAAACCACCGTAACAAATCAATTGTTTCAATAAGGCATGCCTGTTGTTCTGGATACACACGTCGGATGAAATCAATGTGGACGCGCCAACGGGGATGCGGTAAATTACGTGGTAGGAGATGGCGTTCCTCCTTTAACCGCAGCGATTTCTTAGCTGCTGATGACGCCTACAGACACCTGACCACGGTCGGGGGCTGTAGGCGCTCGCGTTCACATCCCTTGCCGTTGGTCAGCCCGATTTATTTCGAGCAGACATGACCAATGCGCCGATTCCGTCCCGAACAACTTGAGCTGCTGCCCTACATCGGCAAGTGGCTTGTCATCGCCAGCCTGGTTGCCTTCCTGGCAGGCACCGCTTCCGCCTTCTTTCTCGTGTCCCTGGATCGCGCCACCGCGTGGCGCGAAGCGCACCGCTGGGTCATCTGGCTGCTGCCGGTAGCCGGCTTCGCTGTCGGGTGGATCTACCACCTGATGGGCAAGACCGTCGATGGCGGCAACAACCTCATCATTGACGAGATCCACGACCCCAAGAAGGTCGTGCCGCTGCGCATGGTTCCGCTGGTGCTGGGCGGCACCGTCGTTTCCCATCTGTTCGGTGCCTCGGTAGGCCGCGAGGGAACCGCCGTGCAGATGGGCGGCGCGCTGGCCGACCAGCTCACCCACCTGTTTCGCATGAAGCACGAGGACCGGCGCATCCTGTTGATGGCCGGCATCAGCGCCGGCTTCGCGTCCGTGTTCGGCACGCCGCTGGCCGGCGCCGTGTTCGGTCTTGAAATCCTCGCCATTGGGCGCATGCGCTACGACGCGCTGTTCCCGTGCGTCGTGGCCGGCATCGTCGCCGATCAGGTCTGCTTGGCCTGGGGCGTCCACCACACGCACTACGTGATGGGCGAAATCTTGCCCATCAGTTTCTGGAGCGTGATGGCGGTGGTCGCGGCCGGGATCGTGTTCGGCCTCGTGGGCATGTTGTTCGCCACGGCCGCCCACAAATTGAGCGCGTGGGTCAAACGCCTGATTCACTACGCGCCGCTTCGGCCCGCTGCTGGCGGCATCGTCATCGCCACGGCGGTGTGGGCGCTCGATGCCTACAGCTACATAGGCCTGGGCATCCCTGACATCGTGCGCTCCTTCCAGGAGCCGATGGCGCCCTGGGACTTCCTCGGCAAGATGGCGTTCACGGTCGTCTCGCTGGGCACGGGATTCAAGGGTGGCGAAGTCACGCCGCTGTTCTACATCGGCGCGACGCTGGGCAACGTCCTGGCCCCGCTGCTGCAATTGCCGTTTCCCATGCTGGCCGGCATCGGCTTCGTCGCCGTGTTCGCGGGCGCTGCCAATACGCCCATTGCCACCACGCTCATGGCGATGGAACTGTTCGGCGCGGAAATCGGCCCGCTGGCCGCCGTCGGCTGCATCACGGCCTATCTGTTCTCCGGCCACACGGGCATCTACCGCGCGCAGCGCGTGGGCCACAGCAAGCACAGCAAGCACCGCAACGCCGTTCCCGAAGAACTGCGCATTGCCGACCTCGCGCATTTCCGCAAACAGAAGGACGAGTCGGCGAAAGAAGACCCGCCGCCGCCGGAGAACAAGGCCGAAACATCCGTCACGACCAAGGAAAACGCCCAATGACCTCAAAAGCCAGTCAGCAGCATATCGCCGCCTTGCGGCTGTATTTTCCGATCGCCACCAAAGCCAAGGTCACGCGCTTCTGGCATCACTTGAGCGCGCCGGCGCTGGCGCATCATCTGCTGACGGTCGCCAAGCAGGCCAACATCGTGCAGGCCATGCTGCATCAGGTCAGCTCCGGCTACCTGCCGGGCGAACGCATGTCGCACCACCATCCCGAATTGACCGGCATGCGGCATCCGCAATGCCTGGAGCTGCTGGATACCGAGGAGCGCCTGCGCGAGTTCATGCACGAGCACGCCGAGGAACTGCGCAAGGTGCATGTCGTGCTGTTCCTGTGCGAATTGCCGCTGGGTCGCCACCGCGCCGCGCATGCGACACATGCCAGCAAGGCCAGCTAACGATGGCCGGCGCCTACGCAATCCTCGCGGTGAGCATCGGGTCGGTGATCGGTGCGCTGATGCGCTACGGCCTGAGCTTGAGCATGAACGCGCTTGCGCCGCACATCCCAATGGGCACCCTGGCGTCCAACCTGATCGCGGCCTACATCGTGGGTGCCGCCATCGCCTATTTCGGCTCGGCGCCGAACCTGTCGCCGGCCTGGCGGCTGTTCGTTATCACCGGCCTGGCCGGCGGCTTATCCACCTTCTCGACGTTCTCGGCCGAACTGCTGACGCTGCTGCGCGACGGCCGCCTGGGGTGGTCGGCCGGCATGCTGGCACTGCACGTGGGCGGCTCGCTCGCGATGACGGTGCTTGGCATGGCCACGGTTTCCCTCATTCGCCAACCATGACCCAAGGAGCTGCTATGAAAGGCTATCAACTCACGTTCTTCACGGGACAAGACCGCAGGCACCGGCACACGCCCATTGGCGAGTGGCTGCTGAAATTCGCCAAGGAACAGGGCGCCGCCGGCGGCACGTTGGTCGGCGCCGCGGAAGGCTTCGACCACGCCGGGCGCTTCCATTCCGCGCATTTCTTCGAGCTGGCGGACCAGCCGCTCGCCATCACCGTCTCGGTGGACGAGGCGGCATGCCAGCGCCTGATGGACGCGCTCGCCCAGGAAGACATCAACCTGACCTACGTAAAAGTGCCTGTCGAGTACGGGCGCGTGGGCAAGGCCGTGACGTAAACGTATATCAGCCGAAAGTTTTTGCCCCAACCATAAGGAGACTCACCATGTTGACCGTTCGCAATCTTCGACCGGAACCCACGTTGTCCGACTGGTTCAGGGACAACAACAACCTGCTGGCCGGCCTGATCCTGTGGGCGGCTGCTCTGCTGTGGCTTGCCGGTATTCAGCCGCGCTTGAAAGAGTCAGCTTGGTACCACGTCAGCTTCGTCGAAGGCGGTTTGATGTACGACCGCATGCCGGATGAGGCGGCGTGCCGTGCCAGCGTGGCGGACAACACCACCGCCTGCCTATCGGGTGCGGAACTGGACGGGAACGGTTCCGGCCATTGAGAACACCTCATGTTGAGCAGGGGCTGCGGCATTGCTCCCGATGCCCCGGCACCCTGCGTAATGTCCTTCCGCCTTCTTGCATCGGAGTCAGCTATGGAGTCTGCGATCCAGACGATACACGCCCGCGAAATTCTGGATTCACGCGGCAATCCCACCATCGAGGTGGATGTGCGGCTTGCTGGCGGCGCGACCGGCCGGGCAGCCGTGCCTTCGGGTGCATCGACTGGCATCCATGAGGCGGTCGAGTTGCGCGACGACGACCCGTACCGCTATGCAGGCAAAGGCGTGTGCAGGGCCGTCGCCCACGTCAACAAGGCGATTGGAGCCGTCTTGCATGGCCTGGACGCAAAGGATCAAGCCGCCATCGACCATGCCCTGATCGCGTTCGACGGCACGCCGAATAAGGCCCGGCTCGGGGCCAACGCCATCCTGGGCGTCAGCCTGGCCGTCGCGCGGGCTGCAGCACAGACGGCCGGGCTGCCGCTGTTCCAGTACCTGGGCGGCGCGCAAGCCTGCCGTATGCCGGTGCCGATGTTCAACATCCTCAACGGCGGCGTGCATGCCAACTGGCAGGGTACGGACTTCCAAGAATTCATGATCGCTCCGGTTGGCGCGGCAACCTTCGCCGAAGGCGTGCGCTGGGGTGCAGAGATTTACCATCGCCTACACGCCACGTTGAAAGAACGTGGCTACTCCACGGCAGTCGGCGATGAAGGCGGTTTTGCTCCCGCCTTGAAGCACAACAGCGACGCGGTAGAGCTGATCCTGGCGGCCATCGAGAGTGCCGGATACACGCCCGGCGAGGATGTGGTGATTGCGCTCGATCCTGCATCCAGCGGCTTCTACGAGAACGGTCTGTACCACCTGCGCAGCGAAGACCACCATGTCACAGCGGAGCAGATGGTGGAGCTGTATGCCGACTGGATCGCCAGGTATCCCATCGCCGTGCTGGAAGACGGACTGGCGGAAGACGACTGGACTGGCTGGAAGCTGCTGAATCAGGCGCTGGGAAGCAGGATTGAACTGGTTGGTGATGATCTGTTCGTCACCAACGTAGAACGCATCGAGCGCGGCATCCGGGAGGACGTAGCCAATGCGGTGCTCATCAAGCCCAACCAGATCGGCACGCTCACCGAAACCCGTGCCGCAGTGGATACGGCCTATCTGGCTGGCTGGGGTGCAATGGTGTCGCACCGCAGCGGCGAGACCGTGGACAGCTTCATTGCCGACCTCACCGTGGCGCTGGGCACAGGCCATCTCAAAACGGGCGCGCCATGTCGCGGCGAGCGCGTCGAAAAGTACAACCAGCTCATGCGCATCGAAGAAGTGCTGGGCAAGGCCGCCGTCTATGCCGGACATGCCGCGTTCGTGCGGTGACTGATTTTTTTGCTACATGGAGAAGACCTTATGACGACCATCATCCTGACACGCCACGGCCACGTGGATTGGATAGCCCCCGAACGTTTCCGTGGACGGGCCGAAATTCCATTGTCCGAGCTGGGGGAGCGACAGGCCAAGGCTCTCGGCCGGCGCGTAGCCCAAACATGGAAGCCTGATGCGATCTACACCAGTCCGCTGGGCCGTTGCGTGCGCACTGGCGCGGAGATAGGCGAGGCAACAGGCGCCAAGCCTGAAATTCTCGATGACCTGGCCGACACGCACTATGGCGAATGGCAGGGTCTCACGCATGACGAAGTGCGCGCCCGCTGGCCGGAGGAACATCGGATATGGTTCGAAGCACCGGACCTCGCCGCCATCCCCGGCGGCGAAACGCTCGCTCAGGTCCTGGCGCGCGGCATCAGCGTGCTGCAACGGGTGTTGAAGAAGCACAAGGGCCAGGCTGTGGTTCTGGTCGGTCACGACAGCATCAACCGGGTGATCCTGACGCACACCCTCGGCTTGTCCTTGTCCCGCTATTGGCGGATCAAGCAGGAGCCGTGCTGCATCAATGAAATTTCCATTGATGGAGAGACTTTCACCATCCAACGCATCAACGAAAGCCACCACTTGATCGATGTAGCCGATGAAGTGATCTAGGCGCCAATGACAGGGAGGCGATAGATGGAGATTCGACACCTACGTTGCTTCCTCGCGGTAGCCGAAGAACTCCATTTCGCTCGCGCCGCCGAACGACTGCATATCGAACAGTCGCCTCTTTCGAGGGCGATCAAAGAGCTGGAAGAAGACCTGGGCGTCAAGTTGTTTGTTCGCACGACGCGCAGCACACGGCTGACTCGCGCAGGAAAGCTGTTTCAAGAACATGTGCCGCGAGTGTTCACCGCTTTACAGCAGGCCCGCGACAGTGTGAAAGCCGCCGCCAACGGCTTTCATGGCCAGTTGCGGGTCGCGCTGTCGGACGGCATCACGCCGTCGCGGTTTTCTACATTCCTGGCGTTGTGCAGGCAGGAAGAGCCCGAAATCGAGATTCGCTTGTCCGAGGTTCCGCTTACGCAGCAAATCAAGGGCCTTCACGACGATCTGTACGACGTAGGGTTCGCGCAATCGGACGAGGTTGGCGATGGAGTCATCGCGGAACCCGTTTGGGACGATCCTCTGATGGTGGCGGTGCCTGCTCGACATCCACTCTTGAAGTACAAACGTATTCCGTTGGAAGAGGTGCTGCACTATCCGCTGGTACTCGGCGATCCTCTGGCCTGCGAGGGTCATGCACGCCAGGTAGATCGCGCGCTGCGCCGAGTGGAGCAGGAGCCACTGATTGCCGAGCGAGTCACAACTATCGACCTAATGATGGCGTTGGTATCGGCGGGCTTTGCCTTGGGATTGGCTGGCGCCTCGCAGATCGCGGCCAGCCGCGAGCCGGGCGTAGTGGCACGTCCGCTGGCCGGCCGCACACCCATGCTCACCACCTATCTGCTGCGTCTGGACGGCGAGCCTTCGCAGCCGCTGGCTCGTTTCATCGAGAGAGTCAGCACTGTCGAATCGTCCGGTGGACAGAAGCCTTCCACACCACCCCAATCTGATCCTTCGGAGGAACCAGAGACATGAACAAGAGCATGCTGTTGATACTCGCCGTCGTGCTGGCCTCCTGCGGCAAGCCCGAGCCAACCGAAACAGTGGAGTCGCTGGTAGCCAATCCCGAAAGACTCAAGGAGCTGCGCGCGCAGTGCAAATCGGATCGTGCCAAGCTAGGCGACGAACTATGCAATCGCGTGGCTGAAGCGACGAACCGCCGCTTCCTGGGGGATGGCAAGACGCCCTACAACCCGCCGAAGGAAGCCCCCAAGTTCTGATTGCCACGGACTCGCACGAAATTTCGCCTTCCTAACGAGATACGTTGCAACACGCCGTTGCTCGCGGCATTTTTCCTCGATTCGCCGCGACGCGAAATCTTGCTTTTTTCTCGACATTTCTTCCGATAACGGTCTTTGACCGCCCCTGACATGACTCCGATCCTCACGTGTGCGGCACGCCTTTGTGCTGCGTGTCAACGAGGAGAAAGCGGAGGCCAGGATGCAAGGTCAAGGCGTGCTGTTCGGGCAAGTCGGTGTCGTGTTCGGCATCGTGATTGCAGGCGTGTGGACCGCCACGCAGTGGACAGCCGCCGCCCTGGGCTATCAGCTACGCCTTGGCTCGCCCTGGTTCGATTTCTTCGGCAAGCCGGTCTATCACCCTTGGCGGTTGTTCGAGTGGTGGTTCTCCTACGATGCCTATGCGCCGCGCATCTTCGACACCGGTGGCGCGATCGCGGGCGGCAGCGGCCTGGTCGCCGTCGTGGTCGCCATCGCTATGTCGGTGTGGCGCTCGCGACAGTCGAAGCTGGTCACGACTTACGGCTCGGCACGTTGGGCCGAAGTTGCCGACATTCGCAAAGCCGGCCTCGACAAGCCGGCCGGTGTCTTCCTCGGCCTGCATCGCGGCCAATACCTACGGCATGAGGGCCCGGAACACGTCCTGACTTTCGCGCCGACACGCTCCGGCAAGGGTGTCGGCCTGGTGGTGCCGACGCTGTTGAGCTGGCCGGCGTCAGCCGTCATTCACGACATCAAGGGCGAGAACTGGCACATCACGGCCGGCTGGCGCTCGCGCTTCTCGCACTGCCTGTTGTTCAACCCGACCGATCCGAAATCGGCCGCGTACAACCCGCTGCTGGAAGTCCGGCGCGGCGCGCATGAGGTGCGCGATGTGCAGAACATCGCGGACATCCTGGTCGATCCCGAAGGCGCACTCGAACGCCGCAACCATTGGGAGAAGACTTCGCACGCGCTGCTGGTCGGCGCCATCCTGCATGTGCTCTACGCCGGCGAGGACAAGACGCTGCGCGGCGTCGCCAACTTCCTCTCCGACCCGGCTTGCCCGTTCGAGCTGACGCTGCATCGAATGATGACGACGCGCCACCTGGGCGACGTGCCGCATCCCGTTGTCGCATCCGCCGCGCGCGAGGTATTGAACAAGTCGGACAACGAGCGGTCGGGCGTGCTGTCCACCGCCATGTCGTTCCTCGGCCTGTACCGCGATCCTACGGTGGCCGAAGTCACCTCTCGCTGCGACTGGCGCATCGCCGATCTGATCGCCGCCGACCATCCCGTTTCGCTGTACCTGGTCGTGCCGCCTTCGGACATCAGCCGCACCAAGCCGCTGGTGCGCCTGATCCTCAACCAGATCGGCAGACGCCTGACCGAATCGCTCGACGGCAGCGACGGCATCGCACGTCGCCACAAGTTGCTGCTGATGCTCGACGAGTTCCCGGCGCTGGGCCGGCTCGACTTTTTCGAGACGGCGCTGGCGTTCATGGCCGGCTACGGCATCCGCAGCTTCCTCATCGCGCAGTCGCTCAACCAGATCGACAAAGCCTACGGCCAGAACCATTCGATCCTCGACAACTGCCATGTGCGCGTGACGTTCGCCACCAACGACGAACGCACCGCCAAGCGCATCTCCGAAACGCTCGGCACGGCGACCGAGCTGCGCGCACAGCGCAACTATGCCGGCCATCGGCTCGCGCCGTGGTTGGGGCACCTGATGGTGTCGCGCCAAGAGACGGCGCGCCCGCTGCTGACGCCCGGCGAGGTGATGCAGCTTCCACCGGACGATGCCGTGGTGATGGTGTCCAGCGTCGCGCCGATCAGGGCCAAGAAGCTCCGCTACTACGCCGACGCCAACTTCAAGCGCCGCGTGCTATCGCCGCCGGCACTTGCGAACGGCCGCTACGTCGATGCGCCACCGGTTCGTCCTGACGACTGGAGCGGGCTGGCTATCCCTGTTGTTCCGGTTGCTCCCTCAGCCGTCGGCCTGGCCGGCGGCGACGCCGGCACCACGGACGACGGCGGCCCGCGCCGTCAGCCGGAGCTGTCCGAGGTCGCCGAATACCGCCCCGAACAGGAGCTGGTGGCCAACGACTTGGCGCTGCTCGATGACGACGACGCGCCGTTGCCGCTTCCTCGCCAGCTCGACCCGGCCATGCAGCGCACGGCCCGGCTGGCTTCCCTTGACCAACACGACGGGATCGAGCTATGAGCCAGTACCGCCTCAACCTGTTCATTCCGCACGAGCACGCAAAGCGCCTCGACGAGCTGGCCGCCAAGAAAGGCGTGTCCAAGTCATCCATCGTCGCGGCAGCGCTGGCGTCCTGGCTGTCGCCCGACGCGGGCGACCAGCGCGAGGCCGCCATCGCCAAGCGGCTCGATCGGCTGACGCGCCAGTTCGAGCGGCTGGAGCGCGACCAGAACATCGAGATCGAGACGCTGGCACTGTTCGTGCGCTACTTCCTGACCGTCAGTACGCCGGTTCCCGAAGCCCATCAGGAGGCCGCACGCGCGCAAGGCAAAGCGCGGTTCGAGCAGTTCGTCGAACAGCTCGGCCGCCGCCTGATGCGCGGACGCAGCCTCGTGCGTGAAGTGGTGGAGGAACTGAACCCCGATGCCGCACGGCTGGATGGCGCGGCGGCGCTGGGCGAGGACCAGGAGCGCGACTCATGAGCGCGCAACCGCAGTCCTTCGCCACTACGTCGCTCGACCGGCGCATCCGCATGTTGCGCACGGCGATGGGGCCGCTGATCGCCGCCGCGCTCGAAGACCCTGACGTGGTTGAAATCATGCTCAATCCAGACCACACGCTCTGGATCGATCGCCTGTCGTCGGGCCGTGCACCAATGGGCGCGGAGCTGTCCGAGGAAGACGGCGAGCGCATCATCCGTCTGGTCGCGGCGCACGTCGGCGCAGAGGTGCATCGCAGCCAGCCGCTGCTCACCGCCGAACTGCCGGAAACGGGCGAACGCTTCGAGGGCATCCTGCCGCCTGCGGCGCCGGGGCCGGCCTTCGCACTGCGCAAGCGCGCGGTTGGCGTGATCCCGCTGGATCGCTACGTCACCGACGGGATGATGACCGCCGAGCAGGCCGAGTTCCTGCGCCGCGCAGTGCGCGAGCGGCAGAACATCCTGATCGCCGGCGGCACCAGCACCGGCAAGACAACGCTCGCCAATGCCTTGCTCGCGGAAATCGCCGCAACGGGCGACCGCGTGTTGGTGCTCGAAGACACCATCGAACTGCAATGCACTGCGCGCGATCACGTGCCGCTGCGCACCCGCGCCGGCGTCGTGTCGATGACCGAGCTGGTGCGCGCCACGATGCGCCTGCGTCCCGATCGCGTGATCGTCGGCGAGGTGCGCGGCGGCGAGGCCCTGGATCTCATCAAGGTGTGGGGCACAGGCCATCCGGGCGGCATCGCCACCATCCACGCCGGTTCCGCGCTCGGCGCACTGCTGCGCCTGGAGCAATTGATTCTCGAAGTCGCCGTGAATCCGCCGCGGGCGCTGGTCGCCGAGGCGGTCAATGTCGTCATCCACATCGCCGGCCGCGGCCGGCGCCGTCGTATCGAAAGCATCGCCCGCGTCGTCGGCTTCGACGGCGTGGGCTACCGCTTGGCGGATGCGCTGGAGGCGCCGCTTCCAGAACTGCCGCTGTCTTCCTCATCCCTCAACCCCTCTGGAGAACTGCCATGACGCAGATGCACGCCCCTGCTTTCCGCTTTTCCGTAAATCCGGCTTCGTACCTCGCGCGCCTGCGTCGCCTCGCCGGCCCGGCGCATCACGGCCTGCTGCTGGCCGCCATCTCGCTGATGACGGCGGGCACGGCGAAGGCCGCCGGTTCCTCGATGCCCTGGGAGGCACCGCTGCAATCCATCCTCGAATCCATCCAGGGGCCGGTTGCGCGCATCGTCGCGGTCATCATCATCATCGCCACGGGCCTGGCCCTCGCATTCGGCGACACCAGCGGCGGCTTCCGCAAGCTGATCCAGATCGTCTTCGGTCTGTCGATCGCCTTCGCCGCATCCTCGTTCTTCCTGTCGTTCTTCAGCTTCTCCGGCGGGGCCGTCGTATGAGCACGGCCAGCGACTTGCCGGGCTTCGAGGTGCCGCTGCATCGCTCGCTGACCGAGCCAATCCTGCTGGGCGGCGCACCGCGCACCGTGGCGATCGCCAACGGCACGCTGGCCGCCGCCGTGGGCCTGGGCCTGCAACTCTGGATTCCCGGCGTCGTGCTCTGGATCGTCGGTCATTCGCTGGCGGTGTGGGGCGCGCGCGTCGATCCGCAGTTCATGCAGGTGTTCGCCAAGCACCTCAAGCACAAGCCACTGCTGGACGTGTGACGGAGGACGCCACGATGCTCAACCTCGCCGAATACCGCCAGCGTCCGGCTTTGCTCGCCGATTGGCTGCCGTGGGCCGGGCTGGTCGCGCCCGGCGTCGTGCTGAACAAGGATGGCAGCTTTCAGCGCACTGCACGTTTTCGCGGGCCTGACCTCGATAGCGCGACACAAGGCGAGCTGGTCGCCACGACCGCGCGCTTGAACAATGCACTGCGCCGTCTCGGTGTCGGCTGGGCGCTGTTCGTCGAAGCCGAGCGCCGGCCGGCAGCGGACTATCCGCATTCGGATTTCCCCGAGCCGCTGTCGTGGCTGGTGGACGAGGAACGGCGCGCAACCTTCGAGGAATCCGGCAACCACTTCGAGAGCGGCTATCACCTCACGCTGCAATACCTGCCGCCGGAGGAATCTCGGGCTCGTGCCGCCAAGCTGCTGTACGAGAACACGCCAAGCGCAGGTGTGGATTGGCGCGAACGCCTGACTGCATTCGTCGCGGAAACCGGGCGCATCTTCGACCTGCTCGATGGCGTGATGCCCGAAATCGACTGGCTCGACGACGCCGAAACACTGACTTACCTGCACGCGACTGTCTCGACGCGGCGCTACCGCATCGGCGTGCCGGACGTGCCGTTCCACCTCGACGCATTGCTGGCGGACGCGCCGCTGATCGGCGGCCTCGCGCCGATGCTTGGAGATGCGCACCTGCGCGTCGTGACGGTGCGCGGCTTTCCGACCTCGACCTGGCCGGGGATTCTGGACGACCTCAACCGGCTTGGCTTCGCGTATCGCTGGAGCACGCGCTTTCTCTGCATGGATAAGGCAGAGGCCGAGAAGGAGCTGGTCCGCCTGCGACGCCAGTGGTTCGCCAAGCGCAAGAACGTCCTGGCGCTGCTGCGCGAAACGATCTTCCAGCAAGAGAGCCCGCTGGTCGATACCGACGCGAGCAACAAGGCGGCCGACGCCGATGCGGCCCTGCAGGAGCTGGGCAGCGATCAAGTCGCCTTCGGCTACGTCACGGCGACCGTGACGGTGCTCGATGCCGATGCCGACACGGCCGACGAGAAACTGCGCATGGTGGAGCGCGTGATTCAGGGTCGGGGCTTCGTGACCATCCCCGAAACCCTCAATTCCGTGGAGGCGTGGCTGTCGTCGGTGCCGGGCAATACCTACGCCAACGTGCGCCAGCCCATCGTCTCGACGCTGAACCTCGCGCACCTGATGCCGGTATCAGCGGTGTGGGCTGGACCGGAGAAGAACGACCACCTTGACGGCCCGCCGCTGATCGTCACCCGCACCGAAGGCGCCACGCCGTTTCGGCTGGTGACACACATCGGCGACGTGGGCCACACGCTGGTCGCCGGCCCGACCGGCATGGGCAAGTCCGTCCTGCTCGCCACGCTGGCGATGCAATTCCGCCGCTATCCCGGCTCCCGCATCTTCGCCTTCGACATGGGACGCTCGATGCGGGCGACCGCGCTGGGCCTGGGCGGCGAATACTATGACCTGGGTGCCGATGGCGCGATCGCGTTCCAACCGCTCGCGCGCATCGACCAAGAGAGCTACCGCACCTGGGCCGCCGAATGGGTTGAAGGTCGCCTGCAACATGAAGGCGTCGCCGTCGGCCCCGACGAGAAGGCGGCCATTTGGTCGGCGCTCGGCAGCCTTGCCGGCGCGCCGGTCGAACAGCGCACGCTCACGGGCCTGTCGGTACTGTTGCAGTCGAACGCGCTGCGCCAGGCGCTTGCGCCGTATGTGCTTGGCGGTGCGCACGGCAAGCTGCTCGACGCCGATCACGACCGGCTGGGCGCGGCCGACGTGCAGTGCTTCGAGATGGAAGAACTGATGCACAGCAAGGCCGCAGTGCTGGCCGTGCTGGGCTATCTGTTCGCGCGCTTCGAGGAGCGTTTCGACGGCGCACCGACGCTGCTGATCCTCGACGAGTCCTGGCTGTTCCTGGATGACCCGGTGTTTGCAGCGCGCATCCGCCAGTGGCTCAAGACGCTGCGCAAGAAGAACGTCAGCGTCATCTTCGCCACGCAGTCGCTCGCCGACATCAAGGATTCGAGCATCGCGCCCGCAATCATCGAGAGTTGCGCCAGCCGGATCTTCCTCGCGAACCCGCAGGCCACCGAGCCGCAGATTCGCACGATCTACGAAGGCTTCGGCCTCAACAGCCGGCAAATCGAGATCGTCGCCACCGCGCAGCCCAAGCGCGACTACTACTACCAATCCCGCGCAGGCAATCGCCTGTTCGACCTCGACCTGGGGCCGGTCGCGCTCGCGTTCGCAGGCGCTTCGACACCCCAAGACCAGCGCGCCATCGACCGCGTGCTGAACGACGCCGGAGCACCGGGCTTCGCCGGCGCCTGGCTGCGCCACCGCGGCCTCGATTGGGCGGCCGACCTGCTGCCGTCCGCGCCATCCGCCGCGTCCTTCCTCGCTTCACAACCACAGGAGATTTCGCCATGAAGATTCGCCTTCTCGCCCTCGCTGTCGCTGCGTTCGTCGGCGCCATGCCTGCTGCGCACGCGCAATGGGCCGTCATCGACGCGACCAACCTCGTGCAGAACACGATGACCGCCGCGCGTACGCTGGAGCAGATCAACAACCAGGTCAGGCAACTCCAGAATCAAGCGCAGTCGCTGATAAATCAAGCGCGCAACCTGGAGAGTCTGCCGTTCAACGTGGTCAGCCAGTTGCGCACGAACCTGGCGACCACCCAGCAGCTCATCGCGCAGGCGCAAGGGTTGGCGTTCCAGGTGCAGAGCATGGATCAACAGTTCGCGCGCCTGTACCCGGAGCAGTACGCCGCCACCGTCAGCGGCAACCAGATGTACCAGGACGCGCATCAGCGTTGGCAGAACACGCTCGAAGGCTTGCAGACCTCGATGCGGATGCAAGCGCAGGTGTCGCAGAACGTGACCGCAGACGAAAGCACGCTGACCGATCTCGTCGGCCAGAGCCAGTCGGCCACGGGCGCCTTGCAGGCCATGCAAGCGACGAATCAGCTTCTCGCCTTGCAGGCCAAGCAGTCCATCCAGACGCAGCAGCTTCAGCTTACGCAGGGGCGCGCCACGTCGCTGGAACTGGCACGCCAGGCCGCCGCCGTCGAGCGCGGCCGCGAGGTGACGCGGCGCTTCCTCGGCACCGGCACGGCGTATACGCCGCAGCCCGTGACCTTCTACGGCAACTGACGGGCACAGCCATGAAACGCGCGTCCGTCCTGTTCGCCATCACGTGCCTGCTCGCTGGCTGCGACCGGCCACACGCGCTGTCGGTCGATGCACTGGCCACCGACCCAACTCGGCTGCACACGCTGCTTGCGCAGTGCCGGCGTGGCGAGCATGGCGGCGCGTTCTGCGCGCAGGTCGCACAAGCCGACCTGCGCCGCTTCCTCTCCGGGCGCGCCGGGCCCGATGAATACCAAACGCTGGCCGACCTGCCGCCGATCCCGGCCAGCTTCGACGGGCCAGACGCGCCGTTGGAGGCAGAGCCATGAACGACGTCTCAATCATCGACCACTTCCTCAACGTCTTTTCCAACTACATCGACTCCGGCTTCGGCCTGCTGCGTGGCGAGGTTGCGTTCCTGACCGCGACGCTGGTGGCGATCGACATGACGCTTGCCGGGCTGTATTGGGCGCTCGGTCACGCCACCGGCCAGGGCGAAGACGTGATGGCGAAGCTCATCCGCAAGGTGCTCTACGTCGGCGCCTTCGCCTACATCATCGGCAACTTCAACATGCTGGCCGGCATCGTGTTCCGCTCGTTCGCCGGCCTGGGCCTGACGGCCACTGGCTCGGCCGTGAGCATGGAGACGTTCCTGCAACCGGGGCATCTCGCCAAGACCGGCATCGACGCGGCGGCGCCGATCCTCGACCAGATCAGCGAGATGGCCGGCTTCCCCGAGGTGTTCATCAACATCACGCCCATCGTCGTGATGTTCCTCGCGTGGTTCACCGTCATCGTCTGCTTCTTCGTGCTGGCGGTGCAGCTTTTCATCACGCTGATCGAGTTCAAGCTGACCACGCTCGCCGGCTTCGTGCTGGTGCCGTTCGCCCTCTGGAACAAGACCGCGTTCCTCGCGGAAAAGGTGCTCGGCAACGTGGTGTCGTCGGGCATCAAGGTATTGGTGCTGGCGGTCATTGTCGGCATTGGCACGGGCTTGTTCGCCGAGTTCCAGGTTACGCCCGACGAACCTTCTATCGACCACGCGCTGGTCGTGATGCTGGCCTCGCTCGCCATGCTGGCGCTCGGCATCTTCGGGCCGGGCATCGCCACAGGGTTGATTTCTGGCGGCCCACAACTCGGCGCTGGTGCGATGGCTGGTGCGGCCTTGGGCGCGGCGGGAACTGCCGTTGCCATCGGTGCGGCGGCCACTGGCGTTGGTGGTGCGGTCGCGGCCGGGGCGCGCATGGCACCCGCCGCCGCTGGCGCGATTGGTAGCGGCGCGCGTGCCGCCGCCTCAACTGCCAGCAGCGCGCGGTCGGCGTTCCAGGCCGGTTCCGCTGCTGCGGGTGGTGGCTTAAAGGGCGCTGCCGCCGGTGTAGGCAACGTCGCAAGGACTGGCGCACAGGCCGCCGGGCAGAAAGTCGCCGCCGGCGCACGCGCATTCGGCGAGCGAGTTGCCGGTGCATTCCGTGGCGAGGGTGGCGCGGCTGCTGGCGGGTCTGCCGAAGCGAGCGCATCCGAAACCGGCCCGTCCTCGGCTGCTGCCGATCAAAAGCAACCTGCTTGGGCCAAGCGCCTGCATCGTCGCCGGCAAATCGCCCATGCCGCGACCACCGCCGCGCACACGCTGCGCGGCGGAGACGGCGGTGGCTCGGCGCAAGGCCCAAGCCTGGGCGATTCCGATTCTTGAGGAGAACGACCTATGCGATTCAAGCGACCGCAGGTGCGCTATGCCGATACGCCGCAGCCTGCCACTCCGTATCAATCCGCCGCGCAGGCGTGGGACGAGCGCATCGGCTCGGCCCGTGTGCAGGCGAAGAACTGGCGGCTGATGGCCTTCGGCTGCCTCGTGCTCGCGCTGCTGATGGCCGGCGGTCTGGTGTGGCGTTCGGCGCAATCCATCGTGACGCCCTATGTAGTGGAGGTGGACAAGTCCGGTCAGGTGCGCGCGGTCGGCGAAGCCGCCACGCCGTACCGGCCGGCCGATGCGCAGATCGCCTACCACCTCGCGCACTTCATCACGCTGGTTCGCTCGCTGTCCATCGACCCGATCGTGGTGCGGCAGAACTGGCTCGACGCCTACGACTACACCACCGACCGAGGCGCGGCCGTGCTCAACGACTACGCGCGCACCAATGACCCGTTTGCGCGCGTCGGCAAGGAGTCGGTGACGGTGCAGATCACCAGCGTCGTTCGTGCCAGCGACTCGTCGTTCAATGTGCGCTGGACCGAGCAGCGATTTGTCAACGGCGCGCCGGCCGGTGCCGAACGCTGGAACGCAGTGGTCTCCATCGTCCTGCAAACCCCGCGCACCGAGCAACGCCTGCGCAAGAACCCGCTGGGTATCTACGTCAACGGCCTGTCGTGGAGCCGTGAACTCGATGCGTCCGAAGGAGCCAAGCCATGAACCAGTCTTTCCGCTTTTACGCTTTCGTGCTGACCTTGGCGGCCCTGTCGGGCTGCGCCTCGCAGGGCAAGCCACCACCGCGCATTTCTCTCGACGAGCCGGTGCAGGCACAACCGCTGCCCGAACCGCCGAAGCCTGTTGAAGTGGTGGCGGTGCCGAAGGTGTTGCCGATGCCGGCGCAGATGAAGCCGCTGCCGGAAGTGGATGAGGCCAAGCCAGCGCCGGAGCCTGCCGACGAAACCTTGCGCGTATCGCGTGCGAACGCCGAAGCGCGCATGGCACCCACGCGCGAGGGCTATGTCAATGCGATCCAGGTCTGGCCCTTCACCGATGGCGCGCTGTACCAGGTCTATGCGGCGCCGGGGCGCGTCACGGTGATTTCGCTCCAACCCGGCGAGGAGTTGGTGACGGTCGCCGCCGGCGATACGGTACGCTGGATTGTCGGCGACACGTCCAGCGGCGCCGGCAACTCGCTGCGTGTCAGCGTGTTGGTCAAGCCGATCCGCTCGGGCCTCAAGACGAATCTGGTCATCACCACCAGCCGGCGCACTTACCTGATCGAGCTGACATCGACTGACAAGGCGTGGATGGCGTCAGTGTCATGGGAGTATCCGAAAGACCAGATGCTTGCCTTGCAGCGTCAGGATCAGGCCGCGCAAGCGGCAGCGCCGGTCGATACTGGCCTATCGCTGGAGAAGATCCGCTTTCGCTACGCGGTCAGCGGCAGCAATCCGCCTTGGAAGCCGCTGCGCGCTTTCGACGACGGCGAGAAGGTCTACATCCAGTTCCCTCCTGGCATCGCGCAAGGCGAGCTGCCTCCGCTGTTCGTCATCGGCGCGCAGGGTGACGGGCAACTGGTGAACTACCGCTTCCGTGCCCCGTACTACATCGTGGACCGGCTGTTCGGCGCAGCCGAACTGCGCCTGGGCGGCGATAAGGGCGACGTGGTGCGCATCGAGCGCACGGACGGTACGAAGGGGAAATGACCATGAGCCAGGACGACACCCCGGACGTGCCCATTCCCGACGCTGCGCCAAAGGTCGCGCCTGAGAACGTGGCGCTGCGTGCGCAGCCGCGCCCGGTAACGCGGCTCAATCGCCGCACGCTGGCGATGCTGACCGGCGGCCTCGGCGTCGCTGTGCTGGGCGCAACCATGTGGTCGTTGCAGCCGGCGCATCGGCGCGGCGGCAACGAACCGGCCGAGCTTTACAACGTGGATCGCGTCTCGCGCTCCGAAGGACTGGACCAGCTTCCCGCCGACTACTCCAAGCTACCGCCCAAGGTGCCAGAGCTGGGGCCGCCGTTGCCCGGCGACCTGGGGCCGGCAATCGTGAAGTCACAACCGGCGGTGGCCAGCTACACGCCGCCCGGCCAAGACCCCGGCGCGGCCGAGCGTGACGCACGGCGCAAGGAGGCGGAAGCGGCTGCGGGATCGACGGTGTTCTTCCGCTCCAGCAACCAGCACGCCGCAACCGCACCGGCGCAGGTGGCTGCTGCCGGTCCGACATCTGGCTTGGCGGGCTTCGATCCGCAGGCCGCGGGGCCGGCCTCGACAGCGGCGCAGCCTGCCGACCCAACCGCTGTGCAGAACCGGCAAGACCAGAAAGAGGCGTTCCAGAAAGCCGGAACCATCGAAACCCGTAATTCCGGCAACCTGCAAATGCCGACCTCGCCGTATCAGGTGATGGCGGGGACAGTGATCGCGGCGGCGCTGGTGACAGGCATCAAGTCGGACTTGCCGGGCGACGTGATTGGCACAGTGACGGAGCCGGTGTACGACACCGCGACCGGCCGCTATCTGCTGATCCCGCAGGGGTCGCGCATCTTTGGCAAGTACAACAGCCAGGTCGCCTACGGGCAAAGCCGCGTGCAAGTAGTGTGGAATCGCATCATCCTGCCGGACACGTCTTCCCTGACGCTGGACAACCTTGCCGGCACCGACCCGGCCGGCTACGCCGGCCTGGAGGATGGCGTCGATTGGCATTGGGATCGCATCGTTGCAGGCGCGGCGCTGACGACGCTGCTGGGCGTCGGCGCCGAGTTGGCCGCGCCGGAGAACCGCAATGGTGATCGCATCATCGTCGCCGGGCGAGACAGCCTGCAGGACAGCGTGAATCAGGCCGGGCAGGAGATGACCCGACGCAACCTCAACATCCAGCCCACACTGACCGAACGACCGGGCTTGCCGGTGCGCATCATCGTTAACCGCGACCTGGTACTGCGGCCGTACCAGCCGCTGTTCTTTAATCGGAGGGCTTCGCAATGAGCACGACCCGCAAGCTGCGACTGGGGCCGCTGCCGAAAACCGAAAGCGTCAAGCTGACCTTCGCGTGTCCTGCCGCGCTGAAGGCCGATCTGGACCGCTACGCCGCACTGCATGCGCAGGCATACGGCGAAGCGGTCGATGCGACCACGCTGATTCCTCACATGCTGGAAGCGTTTATCGCAGGGGATCGCGAGTTCAAACGGGGGAGGGGTGTCAAAGGGGGTGCGTCCTAGCTGTTAGTTCGAGCAATCGTCGCTACCGCGACGCGCCGGCCTGTGGCGGCGCGTAAAGGGCATATTTACTGCACTGTAAATATGCCCGTCCTATCAAATATGCGCTGAAACCGAAGGGGAAATCCACTGCACACCCTCAATCGCGCTTTTACGTTGAGGCGGGGGCGGCGAACCCTACACGTTGGCCATTCGACGAGCCAGGATGGAGATGATCACGGGCTTGGGCTTGCCGGCGGGCAGGTCCGGTCTCACGGTCTGAACATAGGGGAATGGGGTTGCCCCTTGATTCCAGTCCAGCACCTGTACGTCCGTCACGGTAAATCCTGAGTTGTTGAACATGTACGTTTCGTATTCTTTCGCCAACTCATCCTTGATTTGAGCCTCGCTAACCCCGGGTGGAGCGGCACCGCGTTGCACGGTGTGGACCCACTCCACGGATGGAGGGCAGAGCGGCAGCGCAACTAGTCGATCCTCGACATTTTCTCGGTAGACCTTGGGCTTTTCGTCGATGCGCAGGTCGGCCGGAGTACGCTTGTCATTGTCGTCAGGATGGGAGCCGATGAACCATCCGACCACGACCTTCGGCTGGAATGCCTCGATCGCCTTGAGCAGGTCCTCGGACGGCTCGAACAAGTCAGACTGGATGATCTGCGCAGTCACTCCGTGGGTGTTCAATCGGGATCGAGCGAGGCCAATCAAATAGGCGTTGTTGTCGATCGCCAAGACAGGCCGATTTGTCGCAAGACTCAACGTACTCCATCCTGCGCCGCAACCCACTTCCAAGGTCGCTTCGGTGGGAACAATCTGGCTGAGATGTGCATAGATATTGTCACTGGAGAATTGGGACGATTCACGCTCCCAGAACTCCGAATAGTCTTTTGGTGTCATTCGCTGCAGCATTACGCCCCCTGTTGAATTGACGAATTCCTAATGTGTTCGCGACTGCGCAAATTGCGTAGCCCCATTCATGATCAGATGCGCGCGCTGCGAAACGCAATGCACAACCTCGCGACCAACTCAACGTCCTGGCTCTGCGCCTTCCCGCCAGGTGCTCGCTTTGCTTCGCCCAGGACTCACGCAGACGGTTGGCTCTCCAGGTCCCCATTCGCTCCAACGGCATTCGCCTTCTGCTGAATAGCCTGGCATTGCTGGAGCAGGGCGTCGAACGATTCGACCTCATCGAGGAACAGCCCGTCGTCGACCATGTGTTGGTAGTCGGCGGCCAACTTGGCCAAGGCCTCGTCGTTGGGCACTAGGCACAGCCCGCCCGAGACGGCGGCGTAGTAGTCGATCGATGCGCCGTCCGGGCTTTTTTCCGCGAAGAAGATGCTCTTGTGATCGGCCACCGCCTTCGCGAGCGCCCTGTCGGCGATCGCCGCGTCAGCGAAGCCGGCGGCGTCCAAACGCGTTACGTCGTGCCAGTGACGTGCAAAGCGCTCACCACCGCGAAAGACACCTTGCGCGCAAAACACGTGGATCGCGGTGGCCTTCTCCCAGAAGGTCCGCTCGGCACGCATCACCTGCGGCGTCGCTTCGGGGAATTCCACGCCTTCGAGGTGCGCGGCGGCGTCGCAACGGACCGCGCGCGGTTCGCAAGGCTCCCCGGTGGAGCGCGCGCCGAATTCGAGCATGACCGCCGGCGGCACATAGCCCGTTCCTGAAGCCAACGGCGTGTAGTCGATGAACACCTTGTCGCCTTCGGCGCGGGCCTGGGCCGGCAGACCCTGCTGCTGCAGGTCCTGCTGAAGCCGCAGGACGACCTCGTCCGTCACCCATTCAGCCAGCCGGGTGCGAATCTCCTTGCTCCATTTCTTTTCCTGGCTCTTGCTGGCGGGAAGGGGCGTGCCTGCCTCGCCGATCAGATCGCCGGCGATGGCGCGGATGTCATAGGTGAGATCCACGTCCTCGGAAAAACGCTGGATGACGCCGTAGGCCTTCGACAGCGAGGTGCCGCCCTTGAAGATGAGATGCGACGCGTAGGGCGCAGCGAAGAGATGGCCCAGAGCCCATACCACCCAGACATCCTTCTCCAGCAGGTGGGGAGGGCGGCCGGAAGCGTTGGCCGCCTGGGCCAGCGCTTCCAGACGCTCATCGGCAGACAGGTCGAAGAACTTAGCCATGCGACACCAGCGCGCTCACTTCCTTTGCCATCCATGTCGGCAGGCGCGCACGTGCCGATGCGACTTCCTTCATCTCGGCCGCCGGCAGTTTGGCGCGCAGCGTGCGCAGCGCTTCACCGGCGCGCTCGGGCCCCAGCCAGGCCAATGCCCGCACGACATCGCCGGCAGCGCGGCCAGGAAAAATCAACTGCCACACCGGCGCGTGCCGGAATTCGACGGTCTGGGCCCCCAGCTTCAACCGGCGGCTGGGGCCGGAGGTCAGGTAGACGGAGCGCACGGGCACTTGCGTGGTCAGGCCCAGCGCGTTGGCCGCCGCCGCACCATGCGACACGATGGTTTCGCCGCGCTGGTGGGCCAGCCCCTCGACCATTTTGGAGGCCGAGGGGGCGCGGGAGCCAAAACGGCTCTCCACCGGCAGGACATAGATGCCGCGACCGGCGCGCAGCAGGGCGCCGCGCTGCACGAGTCGAGACAGCACCTGGTCCATCGCCGCCCGGTTTCCCAAATGGAGCAGTTCCTTGGCGACCAAGGGTGTGCCCTCCGGCAATCCGGCGGCGTGCTCTAGTACCTGTTTGGCGAGGGTTTGCATGGTGGGAATCTCCTAACTGGTAGAAGTATGAAGGAATTTCTGACACTTTTCAAGAGATGAGGGCTTCTGTACTTGCCATGGAAGCAAGCATTCCCGTAGTTTTCTGTTCTAAACGAAACTTTTTCGTGGTAAAATGCCGAAAAGCGAAATCAGACCTTTGGAGGACGAATGGCCCAGCCGCCCGTAGACACAATTCCCGACCTGTTGCAGCGCAGCCTGCCGCGCGAGCTGGTGATGGCCGTCGAGGAAGCCTTGACCGTCGGCGCCCAGCGCGCGCACGCCGCATCCAAAGGCATGGACGAAGGCCACTTGCCCCACGTCGTGGGTCAACTGCGGCATTTCCACATGAACGAGGCGTTTCATCGGGCACTGGAAATGGGCGAGGCTTCGCCAACCGCCATTCGCGGTAACGGCATCGTCAGCGGCCGGGCCGGGGTGTTCACACTGGCCAGGTTCAACATCCCGGACGGCTTCTGGATCAACGGCCGACGTAGCCACACGCGCCGCCAGATGTCCTATGCGAACAAGGCCATTGAGCCGTTGGTGCAACCGGAACTGTTCGATCAATACACCGCGCCTGCCGATGCGGTCGCGTTTTTCGTGGCGTGCTTCTCGGGCTCGCTGCATATCCAGCCAGAGTCGCCCGTGTCGATCCAGATTGCGGTGCCGGACCGCGAGATGCGCGGCTGGCTGTTCAAGGAACCACTGAATGCGTTCCTGCAGCGGTACGAACAAAAGCCGGCGGCGCAGGACGACCTGGCCAAGCCCAAGCTCAAGAAGATCAAGAAGCAGGGCAACGATGGCAGCGCGTCATGAGCCGCGGTGGTATTCAAGGCTTTGAAAGCGAGCGCCTCAGTCAGATTCTTGCCGCGAGGCGTTTGAGCCAAGCGCAACTTGCCTCGCTGGTCGGCGTGTCGCCCGCGACGGTCAGCAAATGGCGGTCGGGCAATCAGGCGCCCGAACGGGAAACCCTGGAGCGCCTTGCCGGCGTGGTCAACGTCACGCCCGAATGGTTCACGCGGGCGCCCTCGGCCAAGGTGTCGCTGCCGCTGTTTCGCAGTAACGCGTCCGCCCACGTGGCGGCGCGCGCGATGCTGGAAGCGCGCATGGAGTGGGCGCAGGACGTCGCGCTCGCGTTGTCCGAGTTCGTGGACTACCCGGCGCTGAATTTGCCGACCCGGCAGTTCAAGGAGCCCGATGAGATCACGCCTGACGAGATTGAACTGGCGGCGAGCGAATGCCGCGATCTGTGGCGTATCGGCCGTACGGCGGTGCCCGACCTGGCGCTGGCCATTGAAGGCGCTGGCGTCGTCCTGATCCGCGAGGAAACGGGCATTTCGCAGATCGAGGGCCTGTCGGCATGGAGCGATGCGCTGGGGCGCCCGCTGGTATTGCTCTCGGCCGACAAGGATAACGGCTATCGAAGCCGTTTCGACTTGGCGCACGAACTTGGCCACCTGATCCTGCATCGGTTCATTCCCCGGCCGACCGAGCGTGACCGTCATAAGCAACTGGAACAGCAAGCCCATCGCTTTGCGGGCGCATTCCTGCTACCGGCCGAAACGTTTGCAAATGAAGTCCGCACGCCGGTGACGCTGGACGATCTTCTCTTGCTCAAACGCAGATGGGGTGTGTCCGTCGCTGCGATCGTGATGCGTTTGCGTGCGCTGAAGATTCTGGATGAAGAAGCGGCCCAGTCGCTGTTCAAACGTCGGTCCGCCCGTTGGGGCGCGAAGTCCGAGCCGGGCGACGGCGATAGGCCACCCGAGCGGCCGCGCCTGCTGCGTCGAACGATCGATCTGCTCGTCGAGGAAAACGTGATGCCGATCGACTCGATCCCCAGGCACATTGGCCTGGCGGCCCATGACATCGAGATGCTGGCTGGCTTATCGGAAGGGTACTTCCAGGGCAAGCCCAAGGTTGTGCAGCTGGCTCGGTTGCGTTCAGTGCCCAGTGGCGCGGACGCACCGGTTGCCACGGACAGCAACGTCGTGCCGTTTCGATTTTCGCCGAAGCGTTGATCGGCGCGTCTATGGAGATCAGTCAAGCGATGAATGACATTGACGCAGTACTGAGCAACAAACCGATTTCACCGTCGCGGGAGATGGCGGCGTACGAGGCGTTGTGGGCGCATCAAAAAGCGACGTTCAAGACGATCGCTGACTGCTTCCGCGATAGCCCGAATGCGATGCCCTCCGAGCTGGTCTCGGAAGAGGAAATTGACACGGCGCTACAGCGGGTGCAAGACCAGATTGCGCACACGAAGATTCACGACTTTGGTGTGCGTTTGCATGGCGCAGAAGACTACCCCGATCGGTTGCGCGATGCCGCGCATCCCGTCGAACTGTTGTACTACCGAGGCTGGTGGGATCTGATCGACTCGCCTAAGCGGATCGCCATCGTTGGCTCGCGCAGCGTGTCCGACGACGGCTTGCGCCGAACCCGCAAGTTGGTGAAGCTGCTGGTCCAAGACGGCTACACCATCGTCTCCGGTTTGGCCAAAGGCGTGGATACCGCGGCACACACGACGGCCATTGACAACGGCGGCAGCACGATTGCCGTGATCGGCACACCGATTACCGAGTATTACCCACCCGAGAACCGGGCGCTGCAAGACTTGATTGCCGAGAAATTCCTGCTGGTGAGCCAGGTGCCGATCTGGCGCTACTCGACCCAGGACTACCGTAGCAATCGCCTGTTCTTCCCTGAGCGCAATGCCACGATGTCAGCGCTCGCGCAGGCAACGGTCATCGTCGAAGCCAGCGATACGTCCGGCACGCTGGCGCAAGCACGCGCGGCGCTGCAGCAGGGGCGCAAGCTGTTCATTCTGGACAACTGCTTTCGCAATCCGAAGCTGACATGGCCGGCCAAGTTCCAGAGTCAAGGGGCCATTCGCGTCACCGGCATCGACGACATCAGGGCAGCTCTTGGCTAAGCGCGTACTCAAAATCGATGCCCTGACACTTCCGGATCATCACTATCTGGACGCACAGGACATTTGCTACTACGCAGGTGAATACACTGCGGGCGAGGGGCATGCCTACAGCGAAACCAACCAGCTGATCCTCAACTTCAAGAAGTCCGTGGACAAGCGTGGAACCGCGCAGTGGCAATACAAAGAGCGCGCGATCCTGCAGGCAGCGGCAATCTTTCGTGCCGCGATCAAGGCTGACGCCGAAATCACCTTCGTCCCGATCCCGCCGTCGAAGGTGAAGAGCGATCCGCTATACGACGATCGCATGCTGCAATTGCTGCAGGCCGTCTGCCGGGGGCGTCACACCGACATCCGTGAACTGGTCGTCCAGCGCGAATCGGCGGCGGCGGCCCATCTGTCGGACACGCGCCCGACGCCGGACGAACTGGTCGCCAACTATCAACTCGACGAGAGCTTGGCCGAGCCGGCCCCCCAGACCATTTTTGTCGTAGACGACGTGCTCACCACAGGCTGCCATTTCAAGGCGGTGAAGCAAGTGCTGGAGCGGCGATTTCCCGAGGCACGCATCGTCGGGCTGTTCCTCGCGCGGCGAGCGCCCAAGTCGGTGGACTTGGATTTTGACAGCATCTAAGAACAGGACAAGGGACACGCCACATGCTGATCGTCATGACCTCTCCGGACGCCGTCCTGCGTAATGGCCAACCCGACCCGCAACTCGCCCAGGTGTTGATCAACGCCAAGGCGGCGGGCAATCCGGTGGGCTTGATTTCCAATCATGCGGAACCGGCCTGGTTTAACGGGACGTTTGGCACCAGTGGCGTTCAGTTCCTGCAAAGTCGAGGGCGGCAATCGGGCGAGATCGTGTCGCAGAACGCCAAGAAGTTTGCGCTCAATCCCTTCGATGCGCTGGTTCTCGCGGCAAAGGACGAAGACGTCCAGATGGGGAAGAACGGCGGTGCGATCCTCGTGGCAGCCGGATGGTCGGCAGCACAGCAGGTCGCCTCACTGGGCATTCGCGTGGACAGCGCCGCGCAGCTGCAAGAGATCATCAACCTGACGGCCGGCTGGTCGGGGCAGTGGTGGTATGCAGGCGACGCTGGCCGCTATCGGGTGCGTGCGCTTAGCGACTTGTCCGGCCTTGGCAAAGGTGTCACGCAGCAACTGTTCGCGCAGCGGCTGACCGCCACCGTCAAAGGCGGTGGCGCGCGACTGAACGCTTTGCTGGCCGTCACCTCGCGTTCGCTGCTCATGGAAAAAGTGAACGAACTGGATGGACTGGTATGGGGCGTCTATCCGTCGTCGAAGAGTGCTAACGACGATGACGAGATCCTTAGCGATTTCACGCATCGCTTGCGAACGACGGTTTCCCGCGTTCGCTTCTCCAAGCGGGGAGAGCCGCTATTCATTCGGCACACCCCTTCGCCGAAGCGCTCGGCGGGTGGTGGCGGTGATCGAACCGATCCGACCGGCCAAATTTCGACCATCCACCTGAACCCTTTCTACAAACAGAGCGGACGATTGGTCGGAAAGCACGTGATCGTTGTGGACGATTGCACGACCTACGGTGTGTCGTTTGGCGTTGCCGCGGCCTTCTTGCGCAAAGCCGGTGCCGCCTCCGTGACGGGCGTTGCGCTGGGGAAGTTTGGCAATCAGTTGCGTTACTACGAGATCGACATCAAGACCGATCCGTATCAGCCGGTCGTGGCCGGCGGCTTCACCGTGGCCGCACCGGGGTGGTTCCCCGGCGCCACCAGTGGCGTCGCTCAGCAGGTTCTGCTGACCTTGATCCCGTAACCAGGCTGACGGTCATGGACCTGCGGGCGCTATTCCAAAGCTACAAGCCAGCCTTGGTGCGCATCACGGTGCAGACGCCGGTGGGCGATTTGAGTACCGGCACCGCCTTCCATATCGGTGACGGTTGGCTGGTCACGGCGGCCCATGTGCTGCGCGATGGTGTCGTGCAGGAAGTGGTGTCCGAGCATGCGTCGGTGCCATTGACCGTGCAGTCGGTGATCTTCAACAAGGACGATCGCATCGACCTGGCCCTGATGAAGACCGATCTGGATCTGTCGCACTACCTGGACATGACGACGATTCATGGTTCACCGAAAGGCTTTGTGCAAACTGACCATATCGAGATCGGTGGGCATCTGGACGACTGGATCGGCGACGAGTTGGTGCTCTCAAAAGTGCTGCTCATGGGCTATCCGCCGATTCCGTTTTCGCAGCAGGCCGTGCTCCTGGCGTCGGAAGGAGAGGTCAACGCGGTGATGGACAAATACAGTGGGCCGCACCCGCATTTCATCATCTCGTGTCCGGCGAGGGGTGGTTTTAGCGGTGGCCCCGTATTGAGTGAATATGGCTTTTTGCTGGGGGTGCTTGTCGAAGCGCTCGTGATGGATGGCAAGGACGCGGAGACCGGCTATTCGAGCGCCATCTCGATCGAGCCCCTGCTGGTCATGTTGCACGACAACGGCATCTATCCCGGCAAGAACCGCCAGATCATCGAGGCGCTTATTGGTGGCATCGACAACGGCTTCGGGAAGCCGTCCTTGCGGATGCGCTGGATGTGGTTCATCGAGAAATCAATTCTAAAAATTCGGATGCTGATCCGGCGAAACAAGAGGATGTGAGGGCCTATGGGACGACAGCTGCAGCTCAATTTCACGCCGCTGCGAGTGCGCGGTGATGCCATTCGGCTGCAGGCGTTGCCCTTTGAGGACGCGCAGCAGTTCCGGAATCTGCGCGACGAGCACCGCGCGCACTACGCCGTGACCCGTCGATCAGATCACATCGTGGCGCTGCCGCTTACTTTGAATGCGTCGCCCATCGGCGAAGAAAAGATTGTTTCGGTGGTTGAGCATGCTTCGCTCATCCGGCCGCTGCTTGAGCAGCGTCTCGTGACCTTGCTCAGTTCCAATCGGCGACCGGTGGCGCGCTATAACCCGATTACCACCATAGGGCGCACCTTGCCGACGGGCTTCATCGAAGCCGACCGGCATCTTCATCTGCAATCGCGGGTCTTGATCGCGATCCGCTCGTTAAAGCTACCGGACGCAGAACCACTCGGTCTCTTGTGGGACATCGAGATTCAGAAGACTTGCGCAACCAGCCTTGCCGTGTTGCATGCGCAAGGCGTTCGGCTGGATGGGTTGACGGTCGAGCGCCTGGTGCCGGTCGAAGATGTGCGCATGCTGCCCTATCGCCGGCTGGTGGGTCGAGTCGGCGCGCTCACGGACGGCCACGCGCGCCTGTCCGAGCGGTTTCAGAATGTAGAGGAGTTGCTTCCACTCGACGAGCTGTACCTGGAGGCCTCACCTGAGAATCTTCGGCACCTGCTGCAGCACTTCATGCGGAATACGTCGGGCAGGGTGCAGGGCAAGATCGATGAGATCGTGTTCGAGAACAGCAGAGGGCGTGCGCGCATGGAGCACATTGCCCGGATTTCGGACTGGCTCCGCGGCCTCGGCGAGATCGAGCTGCAAGAAGGTCTCAGCGTTGGCATCGGCAACCTGCTGAGCGAGAAAGATGCGCAGAACTTCCCCCGTTTCACCGAGGGCACGACGCCGACCTATGTTTTCGACGCCGGGACGCTCAAGTCGGAGTCGCGGGCTGCGGTCGGTCTAAGCAAGTTCGGTCCCTACAGTCGCCACGTCTTCACGCCCACGCGGCCTAATGTCTGCGTGATCTGCGACCGCGCGCGGCGTGGTCAATTTGAACTGTTCCTTCGGAAGTTTCGGGATGGCCTAACGGTCGACGGCAAGTCACTGCCATTTGGGCGAGGGTTTCTCGGCATCTACGGACTGCAGGACATCAACCTGACGTTTGTGGAGGCCGACGCCTTCACGGCCGACGCCTATCATGCGGCTGCTTCCAAGGCGGTCCGGATGGGCGCCGAGGGCGCGCCCTGGCATCTGGCCTTGGTGCAGACCGAGCGAGACTCACGCCAATTGGCGCCGCCGAAGAATCCGTATCTGGTGGCCAAGGCGGCGTTTCTCTCCAATCAGATCCCCACGCAGTTCGTCGCGTTCGAGACGTTCTCGATGGCGCCGCTCAATCTCGCCTACACCCTTAGCAATCTCGCCCTTGCGGTCTATGCCAAGCTCGGCGGCATTCCCTGGTTGATCAAGTCGGATAAGGGTATCGCGCACGAGGTGGTCATCGGCCTAGGCAGCGCAGCGATTGGCGAATCCCGCTTTTCAAGGAAAGAACGCATTGTCGGCATTACCAGCGTCTTTCGCGGTGACGGCGGCTATCTGCTATCGAATCTGTCGAACGCTGTTCCCATGTCGAAGTACGGAGAGGCCCTGACCGAATCATTGCAGGCCACCCTTCAGCGCGTGCGCAACGAGATGAACTGGATCAGGGGCGATTCGGTACGCGTGATCGTTCATGCGTTCAAGCCAATGCGCAATACCGAGGTGGAATCGGTCAAGGCGGCGTTGAAGGAGTTCTCTGAATTCGATCTGCAGTTCGCCTTCCTGCACGTCAAACAGGACCATCCGTATCTGCTGTTTGACGATGATTCCATCGGGACCAAGGGCAGGGGAGAGAAGACGCCGGTTCGAGGTCTTTTTGCGGAAGTCGGACACAATGAGACCTTGTTGACGTTGACGGGGCCGCAGCAGCTCAAGCGCCCGACGGATGGCCTACCCAAACCGCTACTGCTAAGCCTGCATCGCGATTCGACGTTCACGGACATCATCTATCTCACCAAACAGGTCTATTGGTTTTCGAACCATTCCTGGCGCAGCTTCCTGCCGGCGGCGATGCCGGTCACCATCTACTACTCCGACCTTGTCGCGGGTCTCTTAGGGCGGCTTGACCGTTTGGGTAGCCGGTGGAGTCCGAGTGTGATGCTCGGCAAGATCGGCACAACGCGGTGGTTTCTATGAGCGCCGGCAACCCGATGCTGCACGAAGCGCTGCGCGCAGTAGCGGGGCAGGCCGAGACACTGACGACTGCGGGCCCGCTGTCGATTGCCTTTTATCACTGGGTGCTCGCCGAAGGGTTGTCCACCCAGCAGAGCGCCGCGATGGCGCGGGACCTGTGCGAAGAGATTTCCGGCGGTGGTCGGTCGATTCATGCCGTGGCGGCTTTGGGGTTCCTGCTGAGCATCGATCCGACGTTGAGTGATGCATGCCGCGACTCATTCGCGCAGGGCGTGGACTGGCTGATGGGGCGTAGAGGCGATTCCCAAACGGCTCTCGTCAGTCTGATGCAGCCGTTAGCGCATACCGGCGTTCTGGTGGGTTTGTTGGCCACATCCGATGATGTGCGGTGGTCGAAATTCGGCGCATGGTTCGCGTCGCTCTATGCAAAGCTGCAGCCGCTGTTGCCGGCGGAAGTCGGCTGGCGCCATGAACTGCTGTCCATGATCAAGACGCGGTCCGAGGTGGGATTGAAGGGCGAGCTGGCGGTGGTGCCCGCCACCGCGGGCGCAGCTATTTACGTCGCACGTCGCTTGGCGGATGCTTCGCCGGCGGTCGATAACGACTTTGCGTCGCAGTTGCTTAGCCGCATCAAGTCGGTTGTTTATGACGACCCTGAACAGGCGGCCTTGGATCTGGCAGCGTTTCACTATCTCGCCCAGGGCGCGGCGCAGATCGATCTGCGCGCACCGAGCCTAGACGATGTCGGACTGCTGCTTCGCCGGCTCCCATCCGGGTTGCGTCGGTGGACCTGGGACGAACAGAAGAAGACGCCGAACTCGACCGCGCAAAAGTGGGCGGTTGAAAACGAATATCACTTTCAGAATCTTCTGTGCGCGGTGCTTTCGCCAGTGTTGCCCGATCTGCGTGATGAAGAGTGGCTTGCGTCGGTGGGGCAAAAGAAACCGCGGGCAGACTTAGTAGTCCCGTCGCTGCACCTGGTGATCGAGGTCAAGTATTGGCGAAAAAGCAGCACGCCGCAGGACCTGATTTCGCAGATTGGTGAAGACGTCAGCCTTTACCTGAAGCGGGGCAGCCCCTATCGCAAAGTGCTTCCGATCATCTGGGACCAAGGACGACGCACAGAGCAATACGACCTGCTTATTGCGGGACTTAGTGAGATTCGCGACGTGGTCAGCCCGGTCGTTATCGCTCAACCGGCGTTTATGGTTTGAGCAGTGTCCACACAAAGCCAATGAAATTGCATGAAGAGAGGAGACCCGAATGAGTAGTTCGAACTGCCCACTTGAGGAAGGCGATCGCATCGATCACAAGCTCTTCGGATTCGGAACTGTCGTGGGCGCACCTGTTCCCATGGTGGGCCCTGACCTCCGAAGCGCCAGTGGCGTCCGCGACGCCGGCTGGAGCGTTCCGGCCAAATGGGACGACCCGACGCGGACCGCCGGTGCCGTGATGCACCAGGCGCTACGCAAAGTGTCATCGCCTGACTCGCGGCCCTTCGGCCACTGGGATCGGCAGTGGCAGCCTCTGCTGCAGGCTTGGCTAGCCGCTCGACGCGACGTTGAACAGTTGTCGTCAAGCTTCCGGCCCGTACCCGAGCCTGATGCTTTGGCACGAATGCAGGACGTTGAGAGAAAAGCCTTCGAAGCGATGCGGCACTTTTGGGACGCCGAGCAATCGGGGGAGCATCCCTAGACGCGCTCCAAGTCCCAGCGACCGGATGGTGCTCGCCTGCCTGCGCTTACGTCGGCTGACGGTTGGGGATTTCTCCGGTATCCTGAGAGCTGATTGATGATGGTGTCGAAAACCCAGCTCCCGCGCAAAGCGCTCCATCTCCCGCGCCAGCAAAAGATGGTCGCCCTTGACGGTAAAAGCGACGGTAGTGCCCCATGTCGATCAGGCCCAATCCCTTTAACCACGCGGGTTTGCGAGGCTCATTGATGATCGAGTGGGAGTGATTCGGCCTCTGGCGCTGGCCAGAGCCGAGTCGCACCAGAGAACAAAAAAGCCCGCGTAATTGCGGGCTTTTTTGTGCCATTCATCCGGCACCGTGCTGTCGACCACGGCCTGGCTCAGGCATTGCCTGATGGACGGTTTGCGTCGTAACGGAACACCCCATCCGTTAGGTCAATCTCGGGAAACTCATCCTTTTCTCCCCAGTAGTCTTGCGTGTGTTGCCACTCGCGCGTGTTGCCGCTCCTGGGCATGAGATGAATGTCGCGCATGAGATAGCCGGGGTTGAAGTTGTCGGCGTCTATCCACTCGGATAGAGGCATGTCTTTCTCGTCTTCACGGAGTTGTGGGGTGACTTGCGTTGCTCCCGTGGCATCCATGTGCTTCAGCAGGCGGCAGACGAAGTCGGCGACCATGTCAACCCGTAGCGTCCAGCTGGCGCGGAAGTAGCCGAACACCCAGACCATGTTAGGCACGCCAGTGAACATCATGCCGCGATAGGTCACGGTTTTCGAGAAATCCAGCGGCAGGCCGTCGACGCTAAACGGAATGTCGCCCAGCACACTGAGCTGAAAGCCCGTAGCGGCCACAACGATGTCGGCGTCTAGCTTCGCGTTGGACTTGAGCACGACGCCGTCTTCGACGAACCGGTCGATCTCGTCAGTGACCACGCTGGCGTTGCCCTCGCGAATTTCCGCGAACATGTCGCCATCCGGAATGAACGCCACCCGCTGCTGCCAAGGCCGGTAGCGTGGCGAAAAATGCGGTTCGAGTTCGAAGTCCTCGCCAAGCTGCGCGCGAACCCCTGCAAGCAGCTCCTTGCGCACCTCCTCTGGTTCTTCACGCGAGCGGCGGGCGAAGATGGCGCCATCCATCAGGACTTTCTTCCGGATGATGGCGTGGATCCACATCGGGTCGATCTCGAGCCGGCGTAGCTCGTTTGCGAGATCGTTGGCGTTGCGTCCCGAGATGAAGTATGTGGGCGAGCGTTGCAGCATGGTGACCTTGGCACCCAGGCGGGCCAGTCCCGGCACAACGGTGGCAGCGGTAGCGCCCGAGCCGATGACGACCACACGCTTGCCCTGGACGTCCAGTTCCTCGGGCCAGGTCTGCGCGTGAATCAACGGGCCTTTGAAATTGTCCATGCCCGTCCACGCGGGCAGATAGCCCTGATCGTGGCGATAGTATCCCTGGCACATCCACAGGAAATTGGTGGTGAAACGTACGCGCTCTCCCGATTCCAGGCGTGTGGCATCAAGGGTCCAAAGTCCTTCGGCGGAAGACCAGGACGCCGCGTCGATGCGATGGCGATAGCGGATGTGCTGAGCGAGGTCGTTCTCTTCGATCACTTCGGCCATGTAGCTGAGGATTTCCTCCGCAGTCGCAATGGGTTTCCCCATCCATGGCTTGAAGCGGTAGCCGAAGGTGTAGAGGTCGCTATCCGAACGCACGCCGGGATAGCGGTGTGTGTGCCAGGTGCCCCCGTAGCTATCCTTGCTTTCGAGCACGACGAAACGCTTGTCGGGGCATTGTGTCCGCATGTGATAGGCAGAGCCCACACCCGAGATGCCGGCACCGACGATGATCACGTCGAAATGCTCCGTGGCAGCGGGTCGGGCAGGCTGGCGCCCGGACAAGATGTTGGCATTCATGGGGTTGTCTCCTGAGATATCGTATGTGGCCCTGGCCACTCACGTGAAGAGCGCCGATGACGTCATGCGGCACCGTGTCGTTCTTCGTGGCAATGTCCTGTCGGACTATCAAGATGACTTTCAACCAGATCGAGCAGGGCACCGGGCTGTTCCAGCGTGACGAGGTGGCCGCAGTCGATCTGCTCGTAACGCGCGCCTGCAATGCCTGCAGCCAGATCGCGGCAATGCGCGGGCGGCACCAGACGATCTTGCTGCATGCCGATCACCAGGGTCTGGGCCCTGATTTTGGGTAGCTCGGCGCGAATGTCGATCGTGGCATCGAGCTCCGCCTGGCGATCGCCTCCGGCAGAAAGCAGGTTGGCAATGCGGTCCAGTGCGGTCTGGATTGCCTCAGTGGAGTTGGCTTGAAAGAAGGTATCGGATACGCCGTTGACCAGCAGCAGTCTCGCAAGCTGGTGCTTGTCGGTTCGTGACAGCTCCGCCCAGAGGTCAAAAAGCACGCACATGCTTCTGCTGCTTTGCACCCAGCCACCCAGCAAGACCAGTCGGCGCACACGATCGGGCATTGCAGCGGCCGCGACCGCGGCGACCACGGCGCCCAGCGAATAGCCGACAAGATCCAGAGGCTTGCCGTCTCCAGCTAGGTCGGCGACGGCGCGGACTTGCTCGACCAGCGTGGCCAGGGCGATGGGGCCGCCCGGGTCTTCGGTCTGGCCTGCGCCGACCATGTCGAACGCGAGGCAGCGCCGTTTGGCTGCCAGCCTGGGCAGCAACTGCGCCCAACCCATTTCGGCGCTTGAGGACGTGCCGTGAATCAGAATTGTGGGTCTGCCCTGGCCCGCGTCCAGCACACTGGTTCTGGGAATGCCGGGCGCGTCCACATTCAGACGTTGCATAGGAGTCCTTGAGTGAGGAAGAGAAAGGGATCGACCAGACTGCGTCAGGTCGCTTGCAGCCAACGCTCGATTTGCTGGCCGTTAACGCCTACGCGGATCTCTACGGCGTATGGCGGGTGCGCGATGAGGTGGCGAGCTTCCTGGGGCGGCCGCCCTGATCCTTGGCGCCCTGGCCGACGCGCCCGATTGGAGGCAGGCCGAGATAGCTCACGATAAGTTCGTACAGCATGTGAACCATGGCGGCATGGCCCTTGGGTAGCGGCGCCTGGCTGTTGTACATCGCGTTGAAATGCGCGCTGCGCGCTGCGTACACGCCGAACATCAAGCGCGCTTCCCAGTCGGGGATGGCTACCACCTCCGGAAATCGGCTCAGTGCGGACACCAGCCGGCGCGTGGCGTCGTTTCCCAGGCGACCCACGGGCTCCCAAGCTTTGGGGTCGACCAGCGCACGCTGCAGCAAGGCACGGAATACGCCATGACTCTTCTTCTGTACGCGTACGGCCAGGTCCACGAAGGCATTGATGACTTCGTGCGGTGATGCATGCTCGGTCGTGACCTTGGCCAGCAAGTCGTCGGTATCCTGGCGGATCTGGTCGAAGCCGCGCTCCAGCACGGCCTGAATGAAGCCCTCGCGGTCTCCGAAGCGGAAGTACAAGGCGCCAATCGATGTGCCAGCGTATTCAGCCACCGCCTGCATCGACAAGCCCTCGAATCCCTGCGCTTCGAAGTGGGCCAGGCCAGCATCCAGCAGCGCTTTCTCTGTTGCCTGGCTGCGGGCTTGCAGGGCGAGTCTGCGGTTCTTTGGGGGTGCCGCATCTGTCTGGCGATCAGGTCGATCTGATCGCTCAGGCGATGCCTTGGCGCTGCCGATGGGAACATCGAGCATGCTGTGTCTCCCAAATAGAATTCGATTTATGGTTCTATTTATAGTCCCTGTGGCCTATTGTGCAAGCCGGAACTGAAGGCCAGCTGCAATTTCCGGTCTGCCACGCTATCGGGCCTCTGCCGAAAACATTTGGAGTGTTGGCCAAACCTGACGGGTAGCCGTCGTCAGCGGCGGAAAATAAGAACCCGCAAGCGTTGCGGGTTTTGAATGCTGGTGATCGTCCCGGAAACGGGGGGGCTATCTTGACGCTGGCCCCGCAGCGCTCTGGGCGCGTTCCTGCTCGACCTTGTCCGTGACATCCCGTGCAACGGCGACTGAGCCGATGACTTTGCCGGTCGCATCGCTGACCAGCGCGAACGTCATTTCCACGAAGAGTTTGCGTCCGTCCTTATGGATCGCCTTGGTTAGTGTCGGCTTGCCGGAGAGCCGGGTCTTGCCGGTGTCGATGGCGGCCTGAAATCCCTTCCAGTGCGCGGCCCGCAGGCGCTCGGGGATGATCAGGTCGAGACTTTGGCCCAGCGCCTCGTCCGCGCCGTATCCAAAGAGTTCTGCCGCGGCATGATTCCAGCCCGTGATTCGGCCGTCCGTATCGGCAAAGATGAGTGCGTCGGCGAGTTGCTCGAGGATTTGCGCTGCCGTGTTCGTTGAAATTGTCATGATTTCATCGCCTTGTGGGGTGGGGGCGCTCGCCCGGCAACCGGGCCGTCTGATGCGGCCCGGTTGCCAGTCGATATTCTCCGCTGCAAATCGCAGATGCCTGCGCTTTCTCTCCGGACTATCAATAGTCCGCCAGATGTAGCGCGTGATCGCGCACGTCAGCCGGCCATCCGCCGATCAGTTCGCGGAGCCGCGATGCATCATTGCTGAACAGCGCGCGCGTAGCTTCTTCAAAGCCGGGCAGATCGCCGCCAATGGCCAGCATGAAGTGATAGGCGCGCTCGTGGGCCTGTCGCATCCGGTCTTTCTCGCTGCCCGCGCGGCGCGCTTCCTCGACCAGCTTCCTGAGCGCCACGGAGGCGCCACCAGGCTGGCCGGCTAGCCATTCCCAGTGCCGGGGCAGCAGCGTGACCTCACGCGCCACCACGCCAAGCTTCGGTCGACCGCGGCCTTTGGGCTCGGAGGCCTCCGGCGCTTCCAACCCGGCTTCAGGATCTTTGTTGTGTGGCGTCGCCAGCTGCAATCGGCTGGCGATCTCTTGTTCCGTTCCCCTGGTATCCACATCCACGGTGCGGCCGGTCGTATCGTCGAAGATCAACACGAGGCCGGTCGTACCCTGTGCGAGCGCATGTTTGATGGCCAGCGCGTTCGCCAGCAAGGGGCCTGTGGCGATGCGTTGGTGTCCGTTGAAGCTGGTATAGGAGGGGGAGGTTGTCATCGTCATCATCGGATGGGTAACTAGGCGATTCTCATATATTATCCGGATAAAATTAAGCGTGCAATATCACCCGGATAAAAATATCGCCTCCCGGTGATAAGTGACTTAAAGCGCATCTTTATTGGCGAGGCCCAGCACCTGGTGCAACGCGTTCGAGCACGATCGCCAGCGCTCTATCTCAGCAGAGGCTCAGGCTCACATGTCAGGTCACGAAGGCATCGCACGCATTCACGATCCGCAGGTCCGTGCCCGGACCATTGAAGGCCCGATTTCCGCCGGGGCTGAAGCCTGACCGGGCAGTCGGCGGGATTCCGGTCTATGCTCTGGCCAGCGGGTGCCGGCAGGCCCCGCCTGGACAACAGCAACGCACGTTCCGTATTCACAGCCAAGGAGCCCACATGGCCCTCTCGATGTACGACGTATCGGTACCCGTATTCATCCGCGCGCTGACCAACCTGTCCGCGATCCTGGAAAAGGGCGCGGCCCATGCGAAGGCGCAGGGAATGGACGCCGCGGAGTTGATCCAGACGCGGTTGATCGCGGATATGGACCCGTTGCCGGCTCAGATCCAGCGCGCGAGCGACGCGGCCAAGGGCTGCGCGGCACGGCTGGCGGGGCTTGAGACTCCCTCATTTCCGGATACCGAGGCGACTTTCCCGGAGCTTCAGGAGCGCATCGCCAAGACCATTGGCTATCTGAAGACGATTCGGCCGGAGCAGTTCGAAGGCAGCGAGACGCGGACGGTGGAGCTCAAGCTGCGCCATGGTCCGATTACGTTCGACGGGAAGAGCTATCTGCTTGGTTTCGCGCTCCCGAACTTCTATTTCCATGTCACGACGGCTTACGACATCCTGCGTCACAAGGGGGTACAGATCGGCAAGATGGATTTCCTGGGCGCGCCGCCGCGGTGAGTGATGATGGGTGGCGTCTGCTGCTCGCGGTGGCCGGCGCCAAGGTCGTCATGATTTCGGGTTCTCAGCAAAAACCCTAAGTTTTTGCTACAATCACCGGTTGCCCACCCATCGCATTTTGCTTATTTTTTAGGCAGGCGGGCGATTCCGGACACCCCCCCAAGACCCAAAACCAACCGCATGACTTACGCCGTCAAGGAAATCTTCTACACGCTGCAGGGCGAAGGCGCTAACGCCGGTCGCGCCGCGGTGTTCTGCCGTTTCTCGGGTTGCAACCTGTGGACCGGTCGTGAGGAAGACCGCGCGCGGGCGGTATGCCAGTTCTGCGATACCGATTTCGTCGGGACCGATGGCACGCTGGGTGGCAAGTACAAGACCGCCGATGAACTGGCGGCAGTGGTGGCGGCCGAATGGCCGCAGGGTGCAGGCGGCAAACCGCTCGTGGTCTGCACTGGCGGTGAGCCGCTGCTGCAGCTCGACGCGCCGCTGATCGATGCGCTGCACGCGCGCGGTTTCGAGATCGCCATCGAAACCAACGGCACGATCGAGGTGCCTGAGGGTATCGACTGGGTTTGCGTGAGCCCGAAGATGGGTTCGGAACTCGTGGTGAGGAAGGGCGACGAACTCAAGGTCGTGATTCCGCAGGATGGCCAGGATTTCGCAGCATACGAGCAACTGGATTTCCAGTATTTCATGGTGCAGGCCATGGATGGCCCGCTGGCCCGGCAGAATACTGCCGCGGCAGTGGAGTTCTGCCAGCGCCACCCGCGCTGGCGCCTGTCGCTGCAGACCCACAAGCTGCTGGGCATTCGCTGACACATGAGCAAACAAGTTTCGATTACGCGCCGGCTCGAATTCGACGCCGGGCACCGCATCCCAAGCCATGGCGGACAGTGCCGCAACATCCATGGCCACCGCTATCGTCTGGACCTGACGCTGTCCGGCGAAGTCCTGCACCAGGAGGGCGCGCCCGATGACGGCATGATCCTGGATTTCGGCGATATCAAGACGCTTGCCAACGAGCATCTGGTGTCGAAGTGGGATCACGCGTTCCTGATCTATCGTGGCGATACCGCGCTGCTGAATTTCCTGCAGTCGATGGACAACCACAAGACCGTGGTGATCGACAGCATTCCAACCGTTGAGAACCTTGCGCAGGTGGCGTTCGACATCCTGGCGCCGGTCTTCAAGGACTGCTTCGATCATCATCTGCAACTGACCCGCCTGGTGCTGTTCGAGACGCCGAACTGCTGGGCCGAGGTCAGCGCGCCGCTCAGCCTGCCCGCGCAGGACTGACGCGGGACTGACAGGCGTTTCATGGCAGACGTCCCCGTATTCGCCGACCCCGCGGAGCGCGACCGTTTCTACATGGCCGCCGCGCTCGACGAGGCACGGCTGGCCGAAGCGGCCGGCGAGGTGCCGGTGGGCGCCGTGGTGGTGTGGGACGACAAGATCATCGCGCGCGGCCACAATTTGCCGATCCGTTCGGTCGATCCGTCCGCTCATGCGGAGATGCAGGCGCTGCGCGCGGCAGCCAAGGTGCTGGGCAACTACCGGATGCCCGAGTGCGAGATTTACGTGACGCTCGAGCCGTGCCCGATGTGCAGCGGGGCGATTCTCCATGCGCGGCTGCGACACGTGGTATTTGGCGCGACCGATCCCAAGACGGGGGCGGCCGGCAGCGTGGTCGATCTGTTCGCGCAGGCCACGCTCAATCACCAGACCACACTCACGCGAGGCGTGATGGCCGATGAGTGTGGCCAGTTGCTGCGCGATTTTTTCGGGGCGCGCCGCAGGGCGCAGAAAGCGGCAAGAGCCTTGCAGGTCTCGCCAGTGGACGCAGATTCGGGGAAAATTCAGGCTTCAGACCCGAATTCCGAAACATGAGCCAGCCCACCGAAGTCCGTCTCATCGCCTCATCCGGCTACCCTCACGACGTTGCCATTGCCGCCCGCGGCTGTGCCTGGCTCAAGCACCACGGCTACCACGTCAACAATCCCGATGTGCTCGCGCGCCGCTATCTGCGATTCGGCGGTACGGATGCGGAGCGGTTGGCCGATCTCCATGCCATCGGCACAGGTCCCGCTCGGGAGCTGACGCTGGCGGTGCGCGGCGGGTACGGCCTGGGCCGACTGCTCGATCGCATCGAGTTCGGGCGCATCGCGGAGCAGGCCAGCGCAAGCGGCACGCCGATCGTCGGTCACAGCGATTTCACCGCGTTCCAGCTGGCCTATCTGGCCAAGGCTGGCGGGGTGTCGTTCGCAGGGCCGATGCTGCTCGCGGATTTCGGCGAGGAGCACGTCGATTCGTTCATGTGGCGGCATTTCGAGGGCATCCTGCACGCCCCGGTCCACGACATCGAGGTCGTGGCGCCCCAGGTGGCCGCACCGGCAACCGTGGAAGGCACGCTCTGGGGCGGTAATCTGGCCATGCTGTGCACGCTGCTGGGCACGCCGTACATGCCGGACATCGACGGTGGCATTCTGTTCCTGGAAGACATCAACGAGCCACCGTACCGCGTGGAGCGGATGTTGCTCCAGTTGCTGCACGCAGGGGTGCTGGCCCAGCAACAGGCTATCGTGCTGGGCGACTTCTCGAATTACCGCACCACCGACTACGACAATGGCTACAACATGGATGCCGTATTCGACTATGTGCGCGAACAGTTGCGTATTCCGGTGCTCACGGGCCTGCCGTTCGGCCACTGCCCGCGCAAGCTGACTTTGCCGGTGGGCGGAAATGCGCGGCTGACGGCACGTGCCGACGGTTTTGTGCTGTCGCTGTCGGGTTATCCGACGTTGTAGCCGCGCGGCGGCCAGGGCGGCGACATGCCGCCCGCGACTTACCAGATACCCCCACGAGTGGTAAAATATCTGGTTATTTCCTCATTTCGCTGCGCCGGGCGCCAATGCCTGCCGCGAGCAGTCATCTCAGGGTGCCCACGCGGCACACCGACATTCCAGACAAGGTTCAGACGTGCTTTCTACCGCAAACATCACCATGCAGTTCGGCCCCAAGCCGTTGTTCGAGAATATCTCGGTCAAGTTCGGCGAGGGCAACCGCTACGGCCTGATCGGCGCGAACGGCTGCGGCAAGTCCACCTTCATGAAGATTCTCGGCAGCGATCTGGAGCAGTCGTCGGGCACGGTCATGCTGGAGCCGGGCATCCGTCTGGGCAAGCTGCGCCAGGACCAGTTCGCGTATGAGGACAACCGCGTGCTCGACGTGGTGATGATGGGCCATACCGAAATGTGGGGCGCGGCGAGCGAGCGGGACGCAATCTACGCGAATCCGGAAGCCACCGACGAAGACTACATGCACGCTGCCGAACTCGAGGCCAAGTACGCCGAGTTCGACGGCTACACGGCCGAGGCACGCGCTGGCGAACTGTTGCTGGGCGTGGGTATCCCGACCGATCAGCACCAGGGCCCGATGAGCGAGATCGCCCCGGGCTGGAAGCTGCGCGTGCTGCTGGCGCAGGCGCTGTTCTCGAATCCGGATGTGCTGTTGCTCGACGAACCGACCAACAACCTGGACATCAACACGATCCGCTGGCTGGAAGACGTGCTCAACGAGCGCAACTCCACCATGATCATCATTTCCCACGACCGTCACTTCCTGAACTCCGTGTGCACGCACATGGCGGACATGGACTACGGCACGCTGAAGGTCTACCCGGGCAACTACGACGACTACATGCAGGCGTCGATGCAGGCCCGCGAGCGCCAGGTGGCCGCCAACGCGCGCGCCAAGGATCGCATCACCGAACTGCAGGACTTCGTGCGCCGCTTCTCGGCCAACAAGTCGAAGGCTCGCCAGGCCACGTCGCGCCTGAAGCAGATCGACAAGATCAAGGTCGAGGACATCAAGCCGTCGTCGCGCCAGAACCCATTCGTGCGCTTCGAGTTCGAGAAGAAGCTGCACAACCTGGCTGTCGAAGCAGAGGACATCACCAAGACCTACGACCGCAAGATCATCAACAATCTGTCGATGGCGATCCAGGCTGGCGAGCGTGTGGCCATCATCGGTGAGAACGGCGCGGGCAAAACCACGCTGCTGCGTTCCCTGCTGAACAACGTGGTGCAAACCGGCGTGCAGCGCGGCGTGGAAGTGGACCGCGGCACGGTCAAGTGGGCCGAGAACGCCAACGTGGGCTACATGCCGCAGGACACGTACGAGGAATTCCCGAACGACCTGAACGTGATGGACTGGATGAGCCAGTGGACCCAGGCCGGCGACGACGACCAGTCGTTGCGCGGCACGCTGGGCCGTCTGCTGTTCTCGGCCGACGATATCAAGAAGTCCGTCAAGGTGCTATCCGGTGGCGAGAAGGGTCGCATGATCTGGGGCAAGCTGATGCTGGGCCGCCATAACGTGCTGGCGATGGACGAGCCGACCAACCACATGGACATGGAGTCGATCGAATCGCTCCAGGTCGCGCTGGACAAGTTCACGGGCACGCTCGTCTTCGTGTCGCACGACCGTGAACTGATCAGTGCTCTGGCCACGCGAGTGATCGAAGTGCGCACCGACGGGCGGATCACCGATTACCTCGGCACGTACGACGAGTACCTGCAATCGCAGGGTATCGAGGCGTAAAGCCGGTACGCCGGTAATCCACTAAGCCGGCGTCTTTCTCCCCTGTCCCGCAACGCGGAACAGGGGAGCTTCATGGCCCGTGCTACCGCACCGGCGCCATTCCCATCTCCGCCAGCAGCTGATCCAGCTGATCGATGATCGCGCGCGCCGTGATCTCTCCCTTCGCCTTCTGCAGCGCAGCCCCCAGCATGTCACGCAGGGCAGCCAGCTCCACCAGCGTCGCCGCCTTCTCCACTTTGACTTGCAGCATATAGCCGCGCAGGCCGAGGTGATTGCCGATCACATCCGTAAAGAAGTGATAAAGCCGCTGGTAGCCATCGGGTGCCGGCGTGGCTGGCTGCGTCGATGGCTTCGCGGCGGGCAGGGTGCCCGGGGCGATCGTGGTGTCCGCCAGGACGTCGTCGATGCCCTTGCCATCGGACGTGTTGAACGATGAATAGGCCGCAAACAGATTGGTCTCGGCCGGGGCCCGCTGCGGCGCGGAACGTGCCGGACCTGTAGTTGGGCGAACCGTGGCCTGCGCAGTCGACAAGGCAGGCTTCGCGCCCGTGGGAGCCGGTATTGGCTCGATCAGTCCGAGTGCCAGCAGCGTGTCCAATGCTTCCCCGGCCACGCCCAGGGCGCCGACTTGCGCCACTAGCTCCGATTTGGCGCGCTCCCCATTCACGATCAGCAATAGCGCACGCAGTTTCTGATCCAGCTTTCGTTCGCGCGTGCGAATTTCTTCCTGTCCTGCCTCCGTCTTGCGAAAGATCGGATCGACCATGCCCCGCTCCTTGTTGTTTTGTTCTGTCTTGTTTTGTTATGTACCGGCCGCCTGACGCATACCCTCCCAAAGTCTGGTATGTGGCCGATAATCGCCGTCTCGATGTCAGTTGGCGCTTGCGGCACAGGAAATTCGAAACCGCAAACCGCTCTACAATGTGGTGCACCACGAAAGTAACAAAAAATATTGCAACCGCCGATTCACCTAACGAGAACTGTGGCCATGCAACAACGAGACAAACTTTTCATCAATGGTAGCTGGGTGACCCCCCACGGTACGGGGTTCATCGATGTCATTCATTCCGCTACCGAAGACGTTATGGGCAAGATCCCTGAAGGGGACGCGCGTGACGCCGAGAACGCCATCGCTGCCGCGCGCGGGGCATTTGAAGCCTGGTCGGCCACGCCGCCGTCCGTGCGTGCCGATTACATCCGCAAGATTGCCGAAGGCCTGAAGGCGCGTAGCGAGGAGCTCGCGCAGATGATTGCCGGCGAAGTCGGCATGCCGATCAAGCTGGCCCGGGCCATTCAGGTGGGCGGCCCCGTCTACAACTGGGGCCAGGCCGCGGCGCTGCTCGACCAGTTCGCGTTCGAGGAGCAGGTGGGCAATTCGCTGGTCGTGCGCGAGCCGGTCGGCGTCGTCGCGGCCATCACGCCGTGGAACTATCCGCTCAACCAGATCACGCTGAAGGTGGCGCCGGCGTTGGCAGCGGGCTGCACGGTGGTGCTCAAGCCGTCCGAAGTGGCGCCGCTCAACGCCTTCGTGCTGGCTGAAGTGATCGAGGCCGCGGGGCTGCCGCCGGGCGTGTTCAACCTGGTGACCGGCTATGGTCCCGTGGTCGGCGAGGTGCTGGCCAGCCATCCCGATGTCGACATGGTGTCGTTCACGGGATCGACCCGTGCCGGCAAGCGCGTCTCGGAACTGGCCGCGCAATCCGTCAAGCGCGTGGCGCTCGAACTCGGCGGCAAATCGGCGTCGGTGATCCTCGACGATGCGGACCTGCCGACGGCCGTCAAGGGCACTATCGGCGCGTGCTACCTGAACTCGGGGCAGACCTGCTCGGCGCACACGCGCATGCTTGTGCCGCGCAGCCGCTACGAGGAAGTCAAGGCCATCGCCGCGAAGGTGGTGGAAGGCTTCACCGTTGGCGATCCGCTGGCGGACACGACGAAGCTGGGACCGCTGATCTCCGCGGTGCAGAAGGAGCGCGTCACCGGATATATCCGTCGCGGGCTGGATGAGGGCGCGGAACTGGTGGCGGGAGGGCCCGATACGCCGGCTGGTCTGGACCGTGGCTTCTTCGTCAAGCCGACCGTCCTTGGCAACGTCGATCCGAAGGCCACGGTGGCGCAGGAGGAGATCTTCGGACCGGTGCTGTCCGTTATCTGCTACGACACCGAAGATGAGGCCATCCGCATCGCCAACGACAGCATCTACGGCCTGGGCGGAGGTGTCTGGTCTGGTGACGAGTCGCGCGCGATCCGCGTGGCACGCCGTATCCGTACCGGCCAGGTGGACATCAATGGCGGCCCGTTCAACATGAACGCGCCGTTCGGTGGCTTCAAGCAGTCCGGCAACGGGCGTGAAGGTGGCAAGTTCGGGTTGGAGGAATTCCTCGAGTACAAGTCGCTGCAACTCAAGAAGCCCGCCTGACCGAGGACGAGTTCGTCGTATCATCAATGCCCGGCATGTCCGGGCATTTTTTATTTCTGTCATTGCGGTCTTTCCTATCGGGGGGAGTTGGATGCGCTGGTTGAAACGGCTGGGCTGGGGATTGCTGGGCATCGTGCTGTTGGCGGCAACCGGGTCGATCGGCGGCTATATCTGGTACCGGCAGGCGTCGCAGCCAGACGTGGCCGGCACCTTGCGACTGGCCGGCCTGCGAGACCGCGTGGTAGTGGTGCGAGACCGCAATGCCGTGCCACATATCCAGGCGGCCAATTCACTCGATGCGTACTACGCGCTTGGCTACGTCCACGCGCAGGACCGCCTCTGGCAGATGCAGATGAACAAGCGCATCGTCGCGGGCCGTCTTGCCGAAATCCTGGGTCCCAGCGCGCTCGAGACCGACCGCTTCCTGCGCACACTGGGCGTGCGGCGCAATGCAGAGGCGATCCTCGCGCAGACACCGCCAGAGGCCCGCGCGGTGCTGCAGGCCTATGCCGATGGTGTCAATGCGTTCATCGACACGCGCAAGTCGGCGCTGCCGCCGGAATTCCTGATCGTTGGCACCCGCCCCGAGCGCTGGGAGCCGGTGGATACGATTGGCTGGCAGACCATGATGGCGTGGGATCTCGGGGGCAACTGGACGCAGGAAGTCCTGCGCATGGGGCTGTCCCAGCAGTTGCCGGCCTCTCGCATTGCAGAAATCCTGGCGCCGTATCCGGGCGAGAAGCCGTTGCGGACGATGGACTACGCCAGCTTCTATCGCAAGCTTGCCCCGGTGGCCACGGCCATGGCGCAAGTTGTCCAGCAGGCGCCGTCTGGCTACGTGGAGGGGATGGGCTCGAACAACTGGGTTGTCTCCGGCGCCCATACGCGCAGTGGCAAGCCGCTGCTGGCCAATGACCCGCATCTGGGGCTCCAGGCGCCCGCGCTCTGGTATTTCGCGCATCTGCAGGCCCCGGGCCTGGATCTGACCGGCGCCACGCTGCCCGGCGCGCCGCTGGTGGTGCTGGGTCACAACAAGCGCATTGCCTGGGGCTTCACCAATACCGCGCCCGATGTCCAGGACCTGTATCTGGAGCGGGTCGACCCGGCCAATCCCAACCGCTATCAAACGCCAGAGGGCTGGGCGGAGTTCAGCACGCGAACCGAGACCATCCAGGTCAAGGGGGCGCCGGATGTCACGCTGACGGTGCGCGGCACGCGCCACGGACCGGTCATGTCCGATGTGGCGGAGCCGATCAGCGCGGCCGCCAAGCCGCTGGGCGCGCAGTACGTGGTGGCGTTCCAGTGGGCGGCGCTGCGCGCCGACGATCGCACGTTCGTGGCCAGCCTGAACATGAGCCACGCATCGGACTGGAAGTCGTTCGTGGCGGCATTGCGTGACTTTCATTCGCCGCAGCAGAACATCGTCTATGCCGACGTCGACGGCAATATCGGATATATCGCCCCGGGCCGCGTGCCGCTGCGCCGCCCTGACAATGACCTGATGGGGCTCGCGCCAGCGCCGGGCTGGGATGCGCGTTACGACTGGCAGGGTTTCATTCCGTTCGAGCAGTTGCCGCGCCGCTTCAATCCGCCCGAGGGCATGATCGTCACGGCGAACCAGAAGATCGTGGGCGACGACTACCCGTACTTCATCACGAGCGAGTGGACGGTGCCGTATCGCTACCAGCGCATCCGCACGCTGCTGGAGGCCGAGCCGCACCATACGAAGGACACCTTTGCCGCGATCCAGAAGGACGTGGTCTCGCTAGCCGTGCGCGATGCGCTGCCATTGCTGCTGGCTGCCCCAGCGGCGACGGACGCCACACGCCCGCCGCGCGAGCGCGCGCTGCTCGACGCGCTGCGCAAATGGGACGGCACGATGTCGGCCGACCGGGCGGAGCCGCTGGTGGTGACCGCATGGCTACGCGAACTGTCGCGCCTGCTGTTCGAGGACAAGGTCGGCGAATCGCAATTCAACCGGCTCTGGGAGCAACGCAACGTCCAGTTGCCGATGCTCAATGCGATGCGCGACCCGAAGGGCCTGGGTGCCTTCTGGTGCGACAACTCGCGCACGCCCGCCCACGAGAGCTGCGCGGACACGATCGGGCTGGCATGGCAGCGGGCGATTGCCGATCTGGATCGTCGCTATGGCGAAGACACGGCCAAGTGGCGTTGGGGCAAGGCGCACACCGCGCGTTCCGAGCACAAGCCGTTCGGCAAGGTGCCGTACCTGTCCAGCCTGTTCAACGTGCGCGTGCCCACCGGCGGTGATACGTATACGGTGGATGTGGGCCGCCACAACCTCCGCGATGAGCACGCACCATTCGAGAGCACGCACGCGGCCAGTCTGCGCGCCATCTACGATCTGGACGATCTGTCGGAGTCGCGTTTCATGACGTCGACCGGACAGTCTGGCAACGCGCTGTCGCCGCACTACCGCGACTGGACCGAGGAGTGGGCAGCCGTGCAGTTCATCACGATTGGCGCCCACCGGCGCAATCCGGGCGGCGACAGCTTTGACACGCTGGTACTGCGGCCGCTGAGTGATGGCAACTGATCGACGGCAACTGAGCGATGGCAACTGACCCGCCCGATGTTGTCAAAGATTGTGTCAATGGAAATCATTCCCGGTAAGCGGGCAGTACCATGAAGAGACCTTTCCTTGCAGGAGTCATTCGATGAGCGATACCCATGCATCTCGCGGCCCGCGCCGCACCGATGTGATCCAGCACGTGGGATTCGAGCACGCCGGCGTGATTGCCGATGCAGCCCGCGCGCGTGGTCACGAAATCCGCATGTATCAGGCCGGCGTGGATGACCTTGCACTGGTGCAGGATGATCCAGCCGATCTGCTTGTGGTGCTCGGCGGCCCGATCGGGGTCTATGAGACCGAAGCCTATCCGTGGCTCGAAGCCGAGATCGCCGTCATTCGTGACCGTCTTCATGCACAGCGGCCAATGATCGGTGCGTGCCTGGGTGCGCAACTGATTGCAGCCGCTGCCGGTGCGCGCGTGTATCCGGGCACGCGCGAAATCGGCTGGGCGCCGATCACGCCCACGGAAGCTGGTCGGCGTTCGCCGCTGGCCGCGCTGGCCGAGGCCGACTGGCAGGTGTTGCACTGGCACGGCGATACCTTCGACCTGCCCGCCGGCGCCGAACTGCTTGCCTCCACCGCTGCCACGCCGCACCAGGCCTATGCCATCGGCTCGCATGTGCTGGCGTTGCAGTTCCACCCCGAGGTCAAGCCGGGCGATATCGAAACCTGGCTGATCGGGCATACGGTCGAACTGGGGCGCGCCGGCATTGATCCGCGCACGATCCGTCGCCGTACCGGTGAAATCGGCGCTGTCGTCGCCAATGCCGGTGAGCGGATGTTTACACGGTGGATGGAAGAGGCCGGGGTTTGATGGATGCGTTGATCAACATCCCGATTGCCGCCGTATTAGCGGGCAGGGTAAAGCCGTTCGGCCCCAAAGGGGTACCGAGCGGGATGGAAAAGACAGTGGTCAGCGGGCCGGTTCGCATCACGAAGCTCGGCTTCGATATCGACGAGCAGGGCGATCCGAAGCATCACGGCGGCCCCGAAAAGGCGCTGCACCACTATCCGCGCGACCACTATCCGGTCTGGCACGACACGCTTGCCGCCCATGGCGGCAACGTCGACGTGCTGAATGGCCCCGGTGCCTTCGGCGAGAACTTCAGCACGCACGGTCTGACGGAGGCGGAAGTCTGTATTGGTGACCGCTTCCGTGTCGGCACGGCGCTGGTGGAAGTCTCGCAGGCCCGGCAGCCGTGCTGGAAGCTCAATCATCGGTTCGGCTATGCAGCCATGTCGCGCTCGGTGCAGGAAGGTGGACGCACGGGCTGGTACTACCGGGTGATCGAGGAGGGCGAAGTGTCAGCCGGCGACAGGATGGTGCTGGTAGCGCGCCCTTATCCGCAATGGACCCTGCAACGGTTGCTGCACGTGCTCTACGTGGATCGCCTCAACTACACGGCACTGGCCGAGATGGCCGATCTGGCGCCGCTGGCGGAAAGCTGGCGCAAGCTGGCCCGCCAGCGCGTGGCGAGCCATGTCGTGGAGGATATGGAGAAGCGGTTGGCCGGAGGCTAGGGTCAGCCAGCGCGGCGTATCTGCCGGTCAATCCGGCTGGAACCGACGCGCCGTGCCTTCGCGGGTGATCCGCTCCCAGATCACCTGCTTTTCCTCGTCGGAATAGAACACCCAGTTGCTGACCTCGGCGGCCGTGCGGCCGCAGCCCTGGCAGATCTCGTCGAACAAGGTCGAGCAGATGCCGATGCAGGGGCTGTCCGGACGATCGCTCAACTTCGCCTGACCATCGGTATCGACGGTGGCGGACGGGGCAAGTGACGCGGACGGGTTGACGGGCATAAAGACGGAGTGACGGCGACAGGAACGACTGGCCGCACATTATAAACGCCTGTCCGATCCGGAATTACCCCCGAGGTCATTGTGGTTGGCTGGTCACCCGTCTACGCTTGATGGGTCATGTTTCCACCGCACCTGACCTGATTACCGGGAGATTGCCGATGTCCGAGTCTGCCAACGCTGTCGACCCGCGCAATGCCGCAATGATCGAGTCGGTGCTGATCGCCTCGCCGGTGGCGCAAGCGCTGGGTATTCGGCTCGATGCGCTTGCTGCCGAGCGCGTGGAGATGCTGCTGCCATTCAGCATGAAGAACATCACTGTTGGCGATATCGTCCATGGGGGCGTCATCGCAACGCTGATCGATGTGGCGGGCGCGGCGGCCGCGTTCTCGAAGGTCGATCTGGATGTCGTCAAGACCGGGGCAACGGGTTCGCTGTCGATCCAGTATCTGGCGCCGGCGCGGGCAGCCCCACTGCGGGCCGTGGCCGAGGTGATTCGCCGTGGCAAACGGCAGGTGGCGACCGAGGTCTCGGTCTATGCGGAGGGCGATGCCGAGGCCGTGCTCGTTGCCAAGGCATTGATGAGCACGGCCCTGATCTAGTTCACACCAGGTTCACCAGGATCAGTACTTCCAGAAGATCTCTTGCAGTGCCTTCGGGTCGTTGGTCTTGGTCAGTGCCAGCGCCATCAGGATGCGAGCCTTCTGCGCGATCTGGTCGTCGGTGACGATCCAGTCGTACTTGTCGTCGGGCTGTTCGCCGTTACGGATCACGACACCGCTGCCCGTGCGCGAGGCACGCACAATGAACACGCCCTTGGCACGGGCGGCCTTGAGCGGTTCGACCATGTAGTCGCCGACGCTGCCATTGCCGGTGGCGTCGAAGATGATGGCCTTGGCGCCGCTCTTCACCGCGGCATCGATCGCGGCAGGATTCATGTTGCCGTACGCGTAGACCACGGCCACTTCAGGCAGCTTGTCGATCTTGTCGATGTCGAACTCCGTCTGCGTCGTGTGCGGGCGGGCCGGCAGGCGGAAATACAGCGTGCGGCCTTCCACCACGTAGCCGAGCGGGCCGAACGGCGAGCGGAACGTCTCGACCTTGAACGTGTTGGTCTTCGTCACGTCACGGCCGGTCTGGATCTCGTCATTGAGCACCACCAGCGTGCCTTTGCCCTTCGAGGCGGGGTTCGACGCTACCAGCACGGCGTCGTACAGGTTCAGCGCGCCATCGGCGCCCAGCGCGGTGCCCGGGCGCATCGAGCCGACCACCACCACGGGTTTGTCGCTCTTGAGCGTCAGGTTCAGGAAGTATGCGGTTTCCTCGATCGTGTCAGTGCCGTGCGTGATCACGATGCCGTCGACGTCGGGCTGCTTGAGCAGCTCGGAGACGCGCTTGGCTAGCTTGATCAGGCGCTCGTTGTTGAAGCTCTCGGAGCCGATCTGGAAGACCTGTTCACCCTTGACGTTGGCGATCTTCGAGATCTCCGGCACGGAAGCGATGATCTTGTCGACCGGCACCACGGCGGACTGATAGGCCGCGGTATTGGTGGCGGCAGCACCCGCGCCGGCGATGGTGCCGCCGGTGCCGATGATGACGATGTTGGCCTTGCGTGCTTCGGCGGTCGTGCCTGCCGGCGCATTGGCGCTGGCGGCCGGCGCGGGGCTGAGCTGGGCGTGAGCCACGCCAGTGAACAGGCTGGCCGAAAGCAGCAGGGCGGCCAAGGGTTTGAGACGGGCAGTGCGTTGCATGATTCTCCTCATATCGGCGAACGGCGCGCGTCTTGTGGAAGCGCGAGAGCCGCAGGTTTTCGATTCATGGATTCCACTCGTCAAGCGCCGCAGGGTTTTCCAGCGGTCGTTGCCAAGAATGGAGCGTGCACTATACCGAGGCCCCGGTGTTGCGTCGACAACTGCACCAGCAGGGGCACAGCCGCATACGTATGCCTGAAAAGACAAAGCGGCATCCTCTGCCAGAGAGGATGCCGCTTCGTTCAAGCAGCGAGGACCTTCCGTCTGTACGCGCTTAGAACGCGTCGCCCGGTATGCGAACCCAGCCTTCCATCAACACGCGTGCGCTGCGGCTCATGATGGCCTTCGTCACGGTCCATTCACCATCGGACTGGACGGCCTGCGCGCCCACACGCAGCGTGCCGGATGGGTGGCCGAACCGCACCGCCTCACGTTCGCCGCCGCCTGCCGCCAGGTTCACCAGCGTGCCCGGTACTGCAGCCGCCGTGCCGATGGCCACCGCGGCGGTGCCCATCATCGCATGGTGCAGCTTGCCCATCGACAGCGCACGCACCAGCAGGTCCACGTCGCCGGCATTGACGGTCTTGCCGCTCGATGCCGTGTACGTCGCCGGCTTCGCCACGAACGCCACCTTCGGCGTGTGCTGGCGACGCGCGGCTTCGTCGATGTCGCGGATCAGGCCCATGCGCTTGGCGCCATAGGCACGGATCGTCTCGAACATCGCCAGCGCCTTCGGGTCGCCGTTGATGGCTTCCTGCAGTTCCGTGCCGGTGTAGCCGATGGCCTCCGCATTGACGAAGATCGTCGGAATGCCGGCATTGATCATCGTGGCCTTGAGCGTGCCGACGCCCGGCACTTCGAGGTCATCGACGAGGTTACCGGTCGGGAACATCGCGCCGCCACCGTCATCGCCTTCCTCGGCGGCCGGGTCCATGAACTCGAGCTGGACTTCGGCTGCGGGGAACGTGACGCCGTCGAGCTCGAAGTCGCCCGTTTCCTGCACCGCGCCGTTGGTGATCGGCACGTGCGAGATGATGGTCTTGCCGATGTTCGCTTGCCAGATCCGGACCGTCACGGTGCCATTCTCGGGAATGCGCGCCGCGTCGATGAAGCCGTTGCTGATCGCGTACGGACCGACCGCCGCCGACAGGTTGCCGCAGTTGCCGCTCCAGTCTACGAACGGCTGGTCGATCGACACCTGCCCGAACAAATAGTCGACGTCGTGGTCCGGGCGGGTGCTCTTCGAGATCAGCACGGTCTTGCTGGTGCTCGAGGTGGCCGCGCCCATGCCGTCGATTTGCTTGCCGTACGGATCGGGGCTGCCGATCACGCGCATCAGCAGCGCGTCACGCCCCTTGCCCGGGACCTGCGCAGCCTCTGGCAGGTCCTGCACGCGGAAGAACACGCCTTTGCTGGTGCCGCCACGCATGTAGGTGGCGGGAATCCTGATTTGGGGTACATGTGCCATTCGTCAGTCTCCCGTCAGGCCGCCGCGCGCGAGGACTCGAGGAAGTCCTGCGCAAAGCGTTGCAGCACGCCGCCTGCTTCGTAGATCGAAACTTCCTCGTCGCTGTCCAGGCGGCACAGCACCGGCACTTCCACGCGCTCGCCGTTCTTGCGGTGGATGACCAGCGTCAGTTCCGCGCGCGGCTTGCGTGCGCCGATGATGTCGAAGGATTCCGTGCCGTCGATGCCGTACGTGGCGCGGTTCTCACCGGCCTTGAACTCCACGGGCAGCACGCCCATGCCGATCAGGTTGGTGCGGTGAATGCGCTCGAAGCCTTCGGCGACGATGGCTTCCACGCCGGCCAGACGCACACCCTTGGCGGCCCAGTCACGTGACGAGCCCTGGCCATAGTCGGCCCCGGCCACCACGATCAGCGGCTGCTTGCGGTGCATGTACGTCTCGATCGCTTCCCACATCCGCACGACCTTGCCTTCCGGCTCGATGCGCGTCAGCGAACCTTTCTTGACCGCACCTTCGACCACGGCCATCTCGTTGATCAGCGTCGGGTTGGCGAATGTGGCGCGTTGCGCGGTCAGGTGGTCGCCGCGGTGCGTCGCGTACGAGTTGAAGTCTTCTTCCGGCAGGCCCATCTTGGCCAGATACTCGCCGGCCGCGCTGTTCAGCAGGATCGCATTCGACGGCGAGAGGTGATCGGTGGTGATGTTGTCACCGAGCACCGCCAGCGGACGCATGCCGCGCAGCGTGCGCTCGCCGGCCAGCGCGCCTTCCCAGTACGGCGGACGGCGGATGTACGTGCTTTGCGGGCGCCAGTCGTAGAGCGGGCTGATCGACGTGTCGTTTTCCGCCTGCAGCGCGAACATCGGCTCGTAGACCTTGCGGAACTGCTCGGGCTTCACGCTCTGCTTGACGATGAGGTCGATCTCTTCGTCGGTCGGCCAGATGTCCTTCAGGTACACCGGCTTGCCGTCGGCATCGGTACCCAGCGCGTCGCGCTCGATGTCGAAGCGGATCGTGCCGGCGATGGCGTAGGCCACCACCAGCGGCGGCGATGCCAGGAACGCCTGTTTCGCGTACGGGTGGATACGGCCATCGAAGTTGCGGTTACCGGAGAGCACGGCCGTGGAGTAGAGGTCACGGTCGATGATTTCCTGCTGGATCTTCGGATCGAGCGCGCCGGACATGCCGTTGCAGGTCGTGCAGGCGAACGCCACGATGCCGAAGCCGAGCTTTTCCAGATCGGGCAGCAGGTTGGCTTCTTCCAGATAAAGCTCCACGGCCTTCGATCCCGGCGCCAGCGACGATTTGACCCAGGGCTTGCGCGTCAGGCCGCGTGCGTTGGCGTTGCGCGCCAGCAGGGCAGCGGCAATCACGTTGCGCGGGTTGCTGGTGTTCGTGCAACTGGTGATGGCGGCGATGATCACGGCGCCGTCGGGCATCTGGCCCGGCACTTCTTCCCACTTGCCGGCGATGCCGCGGGCAGCCAGATCGGAGGTCGGCAGGCGCTTGTGCGGGTTCGACGGGCCGGCCATATTGCGCACGACCGTGGACAGGTCGAAATGGAGCACGCGCTCGTACTCGGCCTTCGTCAGCGCGTCGGCCCACAGGCCGGCGGTCTTGGCGTAGGTTTCCACGAGCTGGACCTGTGCCTCGTCGCGGCCGGTCAGTCGCAGGTATTCGGTGGTCTGGTTGTCGATGAAGAACATGGCGGCGGTGGCGCCGTACTCGGGGGCCATGTTCGAGATCGTCGCGCGGTCGCCGAGCGTCAGTGACGAAGCGCCTTCGCCACGGAATTCCAGGTACGCGCCAACCACTTTTTCCTTGCGCAGGAATTCGGTCAGGGCCAGCACGATGTCGGTGGCGGTGATGCCAGGCTGGCGACGGCCGGTCAGCTCCACGCCGACGATGTCCGGCAGGCGCATCCACGAGGCGCGGCCGAGCATCACGTTTTCGGCTTCCAGGCCGCCCACGCCAATCGCGATCACGCCGAGCGCGTCGACGTGCGGCGTGTGGCTGTCGGTGCCGACGCAGGTGTCGGGGTAGGCCACGCCGTGGTCGGCGTGGATCACGGGCGACATCTTCTCCAGATTGATCTGGTGCATGATGCCGTTGCCCGGCGGGATCACGTCGACGTTGCGGAACGCCTTCTTGGTCCAGTTGATGAAATCGAAGCGGTCTTCGTTACGGCGATCCTCGATGGCGCGGTTCTTCGTGAACGCATCGGGGTCGAAACCACCGCATTCAACGGCCAGCGAGTGGTCGACGATCAGTTGCACCGGCACCACCGGATTGACCTTGGCGGGGTCGCCGCCCTGATCGGCGATGGCGTCGCGCAGGCCGGCCAGGTCCACCAGCGCGGTCTGGCCCAGAATGTCGTGGCAGACCACGCGGGCCGGGAACCACGGGAAATCGAGCTCACGCTTGCGTTCGATCAGTTGCTTGAGCGATGCGGTCAGCGTGGCGGGGTCGCAGCGGCGCACGAGGTTCTCGGCCAGCACGCGCGACGTGTAGGGCAGCTTGTCATAAGCGCCCGGGGAGATGGCTTCGACCGCGGCACGCGCATCGAAGTAGTCGAGCTTGGTGCCGGGTAGCGGCTTGCGGAATGCAGTGTTCATGGCGTCGTGTGAGGACTGTTTCGCGCCGGCCGGCGCGCCCTGGGGCGCGGACGGCGGCACGTTTTTCTTGCGGATCTTGCGTGCCTGGGTATCGAATCAGGCGCGTTTTTCGATCGGCACGAACTTCAGGTTTTCCGGGCCGGTGTAGTTGGCGGTCGGGCGGATGATCTTGTTGTCGACCCGTTGCTCGATCACGTGTGCGGCCCAGCCCGAGGTACGGGCGATCACGAACAGCGGCGTGAACATCGCGGTCGGCACACCCATCATGTGGTAGCTCACCGCGCTGAACCAGTCCAGGTTCGGGAACATCTTCTTGGCGTCGGCCATTACCGTTTCCAGGCGCTCGGCGATGTTGAACATCTTCATCGAACCGGCGTCCTTCGACAGCTTGCGCGCCACTTCCTTGATCACCACGTTACGCGGGTCGGAGATCGTGTACACGGGGTGACCGAAACCGATCACCACTTCCTTGTTCTCCACGCGGCGACGGATGTCGGCTTCTGCCTCGTCCGGCGTGTCGTAGCGCTTCTGGATCTCGAAGGCCACTTCGTTGGCGCCGCCGTGCTTCGGACCACGCAGCGCACCGATGCCGCCGCAGATGGCCGAGTACATGTCGGAGCCCGTGCCAGCCACCACGCGGCAGGCGAACGTCGAGGCGTTGAACTCGTGCTCTGCGTACAGGATCAGCGAGGTCTGCATCGCGCGTTCCCACAGCTTCGACGGGGCTTCGCCGTGCAGCAGGTGCAGGAAGTGGGCGGCGATCGAGTCGTCATCGGTTTCCACTTCGATGCGGCGGCCGTTGTGGCTGTAGTGGTACCAGTACAGCAGCATCGAGCCCAGGCTGGCCATCAGGCGGTCGGCGATATCACGCGCGCCCGGGGTGTTGTGGTCGTCCTTTTCCGGCAGCACGGTGCCCAGCACCGATACGCCAGTGCGCATCACGTCCATCGGGTGGGCGCTGGCCGGCACCCATTCCAGGGCGGCCTTCACGTTGGCGGGCAGGCCGCGCAGTGCCTTCAGCTTGACCTTGTAGGCGGCCAGTTCGGACTTGGTCGGCAGCTTGCCGTGGACCAGAAGGTGAGCGATTTCCTCGAATTCGCAGGTGTCGGCGATGTCAAGGATGTCGTAGCCACGATAGTGCAGGTCATTGCCGCTGCGTCCCACGGTGCACAGTGCGGTATTGCCGGCGGCGATACCTGACAGGGCAACGGACTTCTTGGGCTTCGGGGTGGCCAGCGGTTGGGCTTCGGACATTTGGGTCTCCTGGTTAAGCTTGGTGTGTTTACGTGCGGTCATGGCGGTGGGTGCTGGATCAGCGGCCCTTGCCTTGTGCGAAGAGCGCGTCGAGCTTCTGCTCGAAGTCATGGTAGCCGATGCGGTCGTACAGTTCGGCGCGCGTCTGCATCGTGTCGACCACGTTCTTCTGGGTGCCCTCGCGGCGGATCGCCTGGAAGACATTCTCGGCCGCCTTGTTCATGGCGCGGAACGCCGACAGCGGGTAGAGCGCCATGGCAACGCCGGCGTTGCGCAGTTCGTCCAGCGTGTAGTACGGCGTGGCGCCGAATTCGGTCAGGTTGGCCAGCACGGGCACCTTCACGGCATCGACGAACTTGCGGTACATGTCCATGTCGGTCATCGCCTCGGGGAAGATGGCGTCGGCGCCGGCTTCCACGCAGGCCACGGCGCGTTCGATCGCGCTGTCGAGGCCTTCGACGGCCAGGGCGTCGGTGCGGGCCATGATGACGAAGTTCTCGTCGGTGCGGGCATCGACGGCGGCACGGATGCGGTCGACCATTTCGCCCTTGGTGACGATTTCCTTGTTCGGACGATGGCCGCAGCGCTTGGCGCCGACCTGGTCTTCGATATGCATGGCGGCTGCGCCGAACTTGATCAGCGAGCGCGTGGTGCGGGCCACGTTGAATGCCGAGGCGCCGAAGCCGGTGTCGACGTCGACCAGCAGTGGCGTGTCGCACACGTCGGTGATGCGGCGGATGTCGGTCAGCACGTCGTCCAGGTTCGAGATGCCCAGGTCAGGCAGACCCAGCGAGCCAGCGGCCACGCCGCCGCCCGACAGGTAGATCGCGCGATAACCGGCCCGCTTGGCCAGCAGCGCGTGATTGGCATTGATGGTGCCCGGGATCTGCAGGGGGCTTTCATCGATCAGGGCCTGGCGGAAGCGTGCGCCGGCGGAGCGGGCGAGTTCGGTGGCGGTAAAGGTCATGGCGTGAATCCGTTATTCGTGAATGCTGAAACCTGTCGGGACAGGGCGGCCCTATGGCGCAAGGGGTGTGCCAGCTGCCAAGTGATGCTTGCGGCAGGTGTCGGTCGAGCCCGATTTTCGACGATTTTTCCTTATCGATCAGTGGTTTATCCCATGTGGGTGCAGTGCGCGGCCCATGCCGGAAAGTGGCGCCGATGGCATTCCAGTGTTCGGTTTTGAAATTCACGCATTTCAAAGTTGAAATGCCGGGCTGGCCGGTGCAGAATCCAGATCGACTATACGCCCGCGTTGGAAGCTGTTCCATGACACCGTCGCACCCTACTGTTCCTCAGCCGATTTCCCTCAACCCCGCTGGCCCCGTCGCCCCTGGCGCCCGCCCGAGGATCTGGGCCATGGGCATCAGCCGTCTCTCTCGCGCCTTTGCCGAACTGATTCCGGCCTACGCGGGCCGGGCGGAATTCCGGATCGTTGGCCGTGCCTTCGAAGCCGCGGCCAGCGCCATCAACCGGGAGGCACGGGAGAACCGCGTCGACGTGGTGGTGGCGGGCGGATCGAACGGCGCCTACCTGCGCCAGCATGTCGACGTGCCGGTGGTGCTGGTCAAGGTGACCGGCTTCGACGTCATGAGCGCGTTAGCCACCGCCCGGCGTATTTCGCCGAAGGTGGCGCTGGTGACGCATGCCTCCACCTACGCCGAGGTCGACGAGTTCGTGCGGGCCTTCTCGCTCGATATCCCGCGCTACACCTATCTGACCGAGGACGATGCGACCGCACGTGTACGGGCGCTCAAGGAGGAGGGCGTGCGCGTGGTGGTCGGCCCGGGCCTGGTGACAGACATGGCCGACAAGTACGGGCTCGTCGGCGTGTTTCTCTACTCGGGCAATGCCGTGCGGCTGGCGCTGGAGGATGCGATCGAGGCCGCGCGGTTGCGTCGTATCGAATCCACGCGACGCGAATACGTGAACACGATTCTTGCCCACCTGAACGAAGGCGTGGCTGCGGTCGACGGCGAGGGGCGGGTGCAGGCGTTCAATCCGGCGATGGAGCGATTCCTCGGCACGCCTGCCGGGGTTGCGGTGGGTCGCAAGCTATCCACGCTGGCGCCCGGACTGTCCCTCGACGGCGTGATGCAGAGCGGCGCGCGCGAGCTCGAAGCAATCCATCGGCTGGGCGACAAGATGGTGGTCGTCAACCGGATTCCGATCATGAGCGAGGCCGGCACGACAGGCGCCGTGCTGACGATCCAGGACGCCAACGCGATTCACCGCGCGGACCGCAACCTGCGCTCGCGCACGCGCGCCCGGGCGGCGGGCGTGCGTTACAGCCTGGACGACCTGGCGGGCGATTCGCCGGCGATGAGCGATCTGCGTGCGCTGGCGCGGCGCTATGCGATGGTCGATTCGACCGTGCTGGTCAGCGGCGAAAGCGGTACCGGCAAGGAAGTGCTGGCGCAGGGGATGCACGACGCGAGTCCGCGCCGCGCCTTTCCCTTCGTGGCGGTCAACTGCGCGGCCTTCCCCGAGACACTGCTCGAATCCGAGCTGTTTGGCTACGAGGAGGGGGCGTTCACGGGCGCCCGGCGCGGCGGCAAGGCCGGCCTGTTCGAGTCGGCGCACAACGGCACGCTGTTCCTCGACGAGATCGGCGATATGCCGCCGGCGCTGCAAACGCGCCTGCTGCGTGTGCTGCAGGAGAAACAGGTGCTGCCGATCGGCGCGATCGAGGCCGTGCCGGTCAATGTGCGCGTGATCGCCGCCACGCACCGCGACCTGGCTGCGCTGGTGCGCGATGGGGCGTTCCGCCAGGATCTCTACTACCGCCTGAACATCCTCCGCATCGAGATGCCGCCTTTGCGCGACCGCGCGGGAGACCTGCCCGTGCTGGCGGAACTGCTCTACCGGCGCGCGCAGGAACGGCTTGGCATGTCGGATGGGGAACCGCTACCCGCGATCGTGCGGGCACGGCTGGCGCGCTACGTGTGGCCGGGGAATATTCGCGAACTCGAAAACGTGACCGAGCGGATTGCAGTGCTTGTGGCTGGCGCGAACCTGACACCTGTGGCGCTGCAGCGGGAGTTGCAGGCGGCGGTGCCAGAACTGTTTTCTGGTGATCACGGGACGGCCATCGAAATGTCCGACGGCGCGCCCGCGCAATCGCTGGCAGGGGTGGCCAAGGCAAGCCAGGCCGAGCATATCCGCCGTGTGCTGGCCGATTGCGGCGGTAACCGCGCGGCGGCCTGCGCGCAGCTAGGCATCAGTCCGACAACACTTTGGAGACGGTTGCGCGAGGAGTGATCGACATCCGGTCCTTCATGAAGTCCGTTATTTCGCAATTAACTGCCAGAATTATTCGCCACCAATAATTTGGACTAAACGTCCAAGGTCTTGAAAGGCCGATAAAAAGACGACAGGAAAGACCGAAAGGGACTGGCTTAAGCGTCAGGCATCGTCCGCAAGTCGCACCCCAGTGAACTGCCAGCGCTGGTGCGGATAGAAGAAGTTGCGGTAGCTCGCGCGGATATGGGATTCGGCGGTGACGCAGGAACCGCCGCGCAGCACCATCTGGCTGCTCATGAACTTGCCGTTGTACTCGCCCACGGCCCCCTCGCGTGGCCGGAAGCGGGGATAGGGCAGGAAGGCGCTGCCTGTCCACTCCCAAACGTCGCCGAACATCTGGCGCAGGGAGCCGGCCGTGTTCTGACGATCGGGCAGGGGACGTAGCGCGCGGCCTTCCGCGAAATTGCCGGTGGCGGGCAGATTGTGCGCCGCGTGCTCCCATTCAGCTTCGGTCGGCAGGCGGCGCTCCGCCCAGCGCGCGAACGCGTCGGCCTCGAAGAAACTCACGTGCGTGACCGGGCTGTCCGGATCGACGGGCTGCATTCCGCGCAACGTCATCTGCCACCACGTGCCATCGCGCTCTTCCCAGTACAGGGGGGCTTCGATCTGGTTGTCGCAGACCCAGCGCCAGCCATCGGAGAGCCACAGGCCGGTCGACTGGTAGCCGCCATCCTCGATGAATTCAAACCACTGGTGGTTGCTGACCGGGTGCGAGCAGAGCAGATATGGCTGCAGCAGTACCTGGTGGCGCGGGCCCTCGCAATCGAATGCGAAACCGTCTCCACTGTGGCCGATCGTCACCACGCCGCCCGGAAAGGCGATCCACTCTGGCGCGGGGCGGGGGTCAGCGATAACCGGGGACGGCAGCGTCGGCGCATAGGCCGGGCGCAGCGGATTCTGCGCGAACAGGTGCAGGATATCGGTCAGCAGGAGTTCCTGATGCTGCTGCTCGTGATGCAGGCCAAGCGTGATCAACGCCGCTTCGTCGTCGGTCTGGGCCCGCATCAGTAGCGATTCCATCGCTTCATCGACGGCTTCGCGATACGCCAGTACCTCATCGAGCGACGGGCGGGTCAGCAGGCCGCGGCGCGGACGCGGGTGGCGCGCGCCGACCGCTTCATAGTACGAATTGAACAGATAGCGATACTGCGGATCGACCGGCTCGTAATCGGGCAGCCGGGCGGATAGCACGAACTCCTCGAAGAACCAGGTGGTATGGGCAAGATGCCACTTCGCTGGACTGGCGTCGTCCATGGATTGCACGGTGGCGTCAGCATCTGACAGGTCCGCCACCATCGCTTCCGTGGCGCTGCGCACATGACGGTACTGGCTGAGCAGGGCGGGTTCTTGCGGTGGATGACTGGCGGCGGCAGGCAGCAGGGCTGAGGTCATGCAGACTCCTGGAAGGCGCGGCAAATGTCGAACAATCATAGACCCATCCGCATGTCGGGGCGAGCGGCAAGGCCATCGGAGTTTGACGCAGGTGGGCGTTTGCGAGACCCACAAAAAAACAGGTGCCTGGGGGAGGCACCTGTCTCAAGGATCGCCGGCACCGGGGAGGGCGCCGGGAACTACACGGAGAGGGAGAGACTGTCAGGCTCAGGCGGCGGCGCGCAGCGCGGCGTCGTTGAGCGCGGCGATCTGCGAGCGGGCAGTCGTGAGACCGGCTTCGCGCGCGTCGGGGCCCATGGCCAGACCGTGAGCGCGGACGATGCTGATGTCGGTGATACCGAGGAAGCGCAACACCGCATCGATGGTGACTTCGTGCAGGTCCAGCGTGTTGGCGTCCTGACGCACGCCGCCTCGCGACGACACCACGATCACGCGCTTGCCGACTGCCAGGCCTTCAGGGCCGTTGGCGGTGTAGCGGAAGGTGCGGCCGGCTTGCGCGATGCGGTCGATCCAGGCCTTGAGCTGGCTCGGGATGCTGAAGTTGTACTGCGGGACGCCAATCACCAGCACATCTGCAGCCATGAATTCGGCCAGGAACGTTTCGGTGCGCTCGAGTTCGGCTTGCTGCACGGAGTTCAGGCCGTCCTTCGGGCCACCCAGCACCGGCAGCAGGTGGTTGCCGAGGTGGGCGGGGGCTTCCTTGTCCAGGTCGCGCACGGTTACCTTGGCGCCGGGGTTCTTGGCAACGAGGTCGGCCACGATGCTGGCGGTCAGGGAACGCGATACGGAGTTGTCGCCCAGTACGCTCGAATCGATTTGCAGGATGTTCATGTCTGGCTCCACTTGGGAATTCGGTTTGGATGGCTGAAAGATAGAGGTTCCCCATTGGTGCCGGTAGTGAGGCAAAATGCAAATGATTGTTCTATCGCTGCAACGGCATGCGCCTCGCCGCCTACGTGCCGTTGCCCGCCTTGAAGGAGCCCGCCATGCAGGATCTCAATGATTTGTCGCTGTTCGCCCAAGTGGTGCAGCACGGCAGCTTTTCAGCGGCAAGCCGGGCCACCGGCGTGCCGAAATCGCGACTTTCCCGCCGGATTGCACAGCTCGAAAAGGAATTGGGTGTGCAATTGCTCCGCCGGACCACACGACAAGTGCGCGTAACGCCGCTTGGTGAAGCCTACTATGCCCGCTGCCGCGAAATGCTCGATGCGGCGGAGGCCGCCCGCGAAGTGATCGAACATGCTCGCGACCAGCCGGGAGGCTTTCTCCGAATCAGTTGCCCGGTCGGTATTGCACAGGTGCTGCTGGCACCTTCGATCGGTCATTTCATGCGGGCCAACCCCGGCATCCAGCTTGAAGTCGAAGCCACCAACCGTCGCGTCGACGTGATCGCGGAGGGATTCGACCTCGCCCTGCGCGTGCGAAACGTGCTGGAGGATTCAAGCCTGGCGGTGCGCACGTTCGGCAAGAGCGAGTTGCGGCTGGTGGCCAGCCCGGCACTGCTCGACAGCATTGGCCGGCCGCGCACGCCCCAGGCGCTGGAAGGGATGCCCGGCGTCAACCAGAAGCCTCATGATGGTAAGCATGTGTGGCCGCTCGTCAGCAAGACCGGTGAGCAGGTCCATGTGAGCTACGACCCAAAGCTCATCTCCGATGAGTTCGCGCTGCTGCGGGAAGCGGCAGTTGCCGGCGTCGGCGTGGCGCTGCTGCCGAGCATGTACTGTCGCGATGAAGTCGAGCGCGGGGAGCTTGAAGTACTGCTGCCGCAGTGGGACTTGCCGATGGGGGTGCTGCACGCGGTCTTTCCGTCGCGGCAGGGTGTAACGCCCGCATTGCGCCGCTTTCTCGATTATCTGGGCGAAGTGTTGCCCGAATGCGCGCGCAAGATGGGGATGATTCCGAACGTCAGCCTGGGAATGCACGTGGCGCCACCGACCGAACCTGCGCAGCGCGCCGGCGGCAAGGCGAAGGAGCTGGAGGCGTCCTGACAGTCCTGACAGTTCCGACAGTCCCGACAGCGGGCAACCTGTACGGTGCTGCGCCTTTACCTTCACGCCAGCACGACCTAATGTAGGGAGTACAGGTCACATGCGTTCCATGTGATACCGCATCGTCCAATGCAAGGAGCCGTCGAAATGAGTCACTCGCAAGGATCGCAGGATCTTGGCAAAGCCGTACTTCGTATCGTGCTGGGGGTGCTGATTCTGTTGCACGGTATCTCGAAGATCATGGCTGGCCCGGGTTTCGTAGTGAAGGTGGTCACCGACGCCGGCCTGCCGGTGGAGCTGTCCTATCTGGTCTACGTGGGCGAGGTGCTGGCCCCCATCCTCCTGATCGTTGGTCTGTGGAGCCGGGCGGCGGCGTTGATCGTCGTCGTCAACATGCTCTTCGCGTTTGGGCTCGTCCACACCAAACAACTCATGGAAATGGCGCCAACCGGTGGCTGGGCGCTGGAGTTGCAGGGGATGTATCTGGCGGGCGCGCTCGCCGTGGCCCTGCTCGGTGCCGGACGTCTGAGCTTCGGCGGTATCGATGGCAGGTGGAACTGACGGAGGCACCGCGATGCTGAGTTTTGGTGGAATTCGTCGTGCCGCGCCCTGGGCGGTGGTGCTGGTGTCGCTGGCAGGCTGCGCGACTGGCCCTGATATTCGTGTCGACTACAACCATGCGAACGACTTCTCGAAGTACCGGACGTTTGGGTTCGTGGCGCATCCTGGCACGGACCGCAGCGGGTACGAGAGCCTGACTACGCAATACCTGAAGACGGCGGTCGAGCGGGAGATGTCGGCGCGCGGCTATCGGTATGCGGCGCATCTGCCCGACTTGCTGGTCAACTTTAACGCGCAGTTGCGCGAGAAAGTCGTCAGCAACCCGGCCCCGATGCCGCCGCCCGGATACGCCGGCTACTACGCGTATCGCGGCGGTCTCTATGCGCCATGGCCCGGTTACGGGTTCTACAGCGATACCTACACCTACACCGAGGGCACGCTGAATATCGATATCGTCGATGCGCAGAGGAACCAGCTTGTCTGGGAGGGCGTGGCGCAGGGCGATGCCAGCGACGTGGACCCGCAGACCCGCCAGCAGGCTATCGACAAGGTCGTGACGCAGATTTTCCTCAAGTATCCGTTCCGCGCGGCGCAGTAACGCGTCGCTACCCGGCGCCGCGCACCTTCATCGCAGCGTCACCATCTTTTTTCACCAAATTCGGCGCTTTCCGCGACATCGCGTCACAAATTCGCGCATGGCACCAGAGCCAGACCCGCTACAATCGCTGCCCGTAGTTTTGAACGTGTCAAATTGATCATGGGTCTGGGCTGGTTCGGATTGTCGACCTTGTGGCTGTTGCCGCTCGTATGGCAAACAGTGGGGCGTGTGCTGGCTGGCGAGCGGCGGCTGCTTGGTCGTGGCTCGCTGCGCGTGCTGCTTGGCACGGTACTCGTGCTGGGTGCCAGCGCCACGCTTGAATCGCTGACTGGCGGCGAAGGCGAGACCGCGGGCGGTGCCGTCGGGCACGCGCTGGCCGGCGTGGTGTCCGGAATGCTCGGCTGGACCGGCGCGCTGCTGATGATGCTGGCGGTGCTGGGCCTGACCGCGCCCATGGTGTTCGGCGAGACATGGCGCAGCCTGTTCCTGCTGCGCAAGCCGCGCGTGGAAAGTGACGAGGACCGGGGCGACACCCGGACGAAGCCGCGCGCCGATTCCCGATTCGAATCACGAGGCAGCACTCGTACAACAGATTCCCGTCACGACGCGCGCAGCGAACCGCGCGGCGATTTCCGTAGCGATAGCGCGGCGCCGCAGGCTTCACCGCGTGATTCCGTCGAGCGCTGGGAGACCACGTCGCTGCCGGCGCAGTCGGCCGGCGGCTGGCAGGCCACGCAGACGCGCCAGAAAGGTATCGAGGCGGTTTCCGCCCGCCGTCAGCCCGCGTGGCAACCGCCGCCCCGCACGCGTGAGTCGCCCCCGCAACCGGGCGAGATCTGGCTGCATCATGCCGAGGCGCCAGGCGCGGTGAAGCCGATGACGCCGGTGACGCCGGTGACGCCGAAGCCTGCTCCGTCTTCCGCTCAGAAGCCTTCCACAACGCCACCCACGCCTCGCGCGGCCAACCCTGTGCCGACGGCCGCCCGTCCCGCCGCTGCCGCACCGGTCCAGGCGAAGGCGGAAGCCACGGTTGCGCCGAAGCCGGCAGCACCGCGCGCGACGGTTGTCAGCAGCCCGTTCCGTAATCCGCAGCTCGGCCTGCGCTCGGCAATTACCACGCTGCCCGAGCCTGCGGTTGCGACCACGGTGGCCGCGTCGGCAGCTACCGTCGCCCCGGCTGCCACGGCGGAGGTTGTCGAACAGGCGATAGATATTGCGGCTGTTGCGGCTGTCGCGGACGACCTTGCCGTCGAACGTCAGGATGCGCCCGCTGCGTTGGAAACGTCCGCAGTGGACGGCGGATCCGAGGCGTCTGGCGAAATGCCGGAATCGTCCGTGACAATGGACGCGATTCGCGACGAGGCGCTGGCCCTGTTGGCCGAATTGCAGGCGCTGGCTGGCCGGCACGTGCAGCCATCGGTGGCAGTGGAGCCTTCGCCGGTGGCAGAGGCAGTGCCCGAAGCCGCGCCGATGGAAGCCGAGGCGCTGCCGGCACCGGTCGCGGAGCCGGCATTGGCTGACGTCCCGGACGTGCCAGCCGAGCACGGCGATGCCGACGACATGGCGATCCAGCTGGCCGTGGCGGCTTCAATGGCCGAGGCGGAGATCACCCAAGCGGAAGCCATCGATGAGGCGCCAGCCGAAGCCGAAGCCGAAGCCGAAGCCGAAGCCGAAGCCGAAGCCGCAACAGCAACCGCAACCGCAACCGCAACCGCAGAACAAGAGACCACCGAAGCGATCCTCGCCGAGGCCGTCCCGGCCAGCGACGAAGCAAGCACCCCCGCGGCCGATGCTGGCGATCCCGAGTCTGACGAATCCCGAATCGAATTGCAGGCGGCAGCGGAGGAAGCAGGGGAGGGCGAAAATCAGGCCGACGATAGCCAGGCCGACGACCCGTCCGCCGTGGTGGATGCCAACACCTTCGTCCAGCCAACGCCCAAGCCACGCATCGTCCTGCCGGCCGTAGTCGGGCGGACGGTGGCACTTGGCGCCCAGGCGCCGGCGACGGTTGCCCCGGTGATGGCCGCGCCTGTGCCGCCGTCACCCCTGGCAGCGCCCCCTGCGCCGCCAGCGCCGCGAATCGTCGACTACCGCCTGCCGGGCACCAGCCTGCTGGAAGCGGCAGACGAGAACGCCGAGCAGGTGTCCGAGGAGCGGCTAGAGCAGACCGGCGAGCTGATCGCCCAGCGCCTGGCCGAGTTCAAGGTGCCGGTGTCCGTGGTCGGGGCCAGCGCGGGTCCGGTCATCACACGATTCGAAGTCGACCCGGCGATGGGCGTGCGCGGCGCGCAGGTGGTGGGCCTGATGAAGGATCTGGCCCGCGCGCTGGGCGTGACATCGATTCGCGTGGTCGAGACGATTCCAGGCAAGACCTGCATGGGTCTGGAACTGCCGAACGCGAAGCGGCAGATGATCCGCCTGTCCGAAATCGTCAATGGCGGAGCCTTCCAGGCGCACGCGTCGAAGCTCGTGCTGGCCATGGGCAAGGACATCACCGGCAACCCGGTGGTGACCGATCTGGCGCGCGCGCCGCACCTGCTGGTGGCCGGCACGACCGGCTCGGGCAAGTCGGTGGCCGTCAACGCCATGATCCTGTCGATGCTGTACAAGGCCACGCCGGAAGACGTGCGTCTGATCATGATCGACCCGAAGATGCTCGAGTTGTCGGTCTACGAGGGCATTCCGCACCTGCTGGCACCCGTGGTCACGGACATGAAGCAGGCCGCGCACGCGCTCAACTGGTGCGTCGGTGAAATGGAAAAGCGCTACCGGCTGATGTCGGCGCTCGGCGTGCGCAACCTGGCGGGCTACAACCAGAAGATCCGCGTGGCGGAAGCCGCCGGGCAGAAGGTGCCGAACCCGTTCTCGCTGACGCCGGATGCGCCTGAGCCGCTGTCCACGCTGCCGCTGATCGTGGTGGTGATCGACGAGCTGGCCGATCTGATGATGGTGGCCGGCAAGAAGATTGAGGAATTGATCGCCCGGCTGGCGCAGAAGGCGCGCGCGGCCGGCATCCACCTGATCCTGGCCACGCAGCGGCCGTCGGTGGACGTAATCACGGGCCTGATCAAGGCCAATATCCCGACCCGCGTGGCGTTCCAGGTGTCTTCGAAGATCGACTCGCGCACGATCCTGGACCAGATGGGCGCCGAGAGTCTGCTGGGGCAGGGCGACATGCTGTTCCTGCCGCCGGGCACAGGCTATCCTCAGCGCGTGCACGGCGCATTCGTGGCCGACGAGGAAGTGCATCGCGTGGTCGAACACTGGAAGCAGTTCGGCGAGCCTGACTACGACGAGGCCATCCTGGCAGGCGACGCGCCCGAAGGCGCAGCGGATCTGTTCGGCGACAGCGGCAGCGACGGCGAGTCCGACCCGCTCTACGATGAGGCTGCCCAGTTCGTGCTGACATCGCGGCGCGCGTCGATTTCCGCCGTGCAGCGGCAATTGCGCATCGGCTACAACCGTGCCGCGCGCCTTATCGAGCAGATGGAAGCGGCGGGGCTGGTATCCCCGATGGGCCGCAACGGCACGCGCGAAGTGCTGGCGCCGGGGCCGTCCGACTAAGGAACTGACGATGACGGCGACCACCGGCAATCTGCTGCGAGACGTACCAGTTCACGCATCGGCGGAGATCTTTGCCGATCTGATGGAATGGCAGGCGGCGGGACGGGTGCGCATCGAGCGCATCGTCTCGAACGGCCAGGCCAGCGCGCCCGACTTCTGGTACGACAGCACCGACGACGAGTGGGTGCTCGTAATCAGCGGCAGCGCCGCCGTGGAAGTCGACGACGGCACGACGCACACGTTGGGCGCCGGCGACTGGCTTCATTTGCCGGCCCACTGCCGCCACCGCGTGGCGAGGACCGACGTGGCACAGCCGACCATCTGGCTGGCGATCCACGTCTCCCCGGCGGCCACCTGATCCGCCTGACACACCTGATCTGCCGCGGCGCTTGCCGGATGCCCTTATGATGGGGGGACATCACCGAGCGGAGGCTTCGGCTTGTTTCATTCATTTACGCGGTTCGCCCTCCGGCAATGCCGCTTCCTTGGCGCGCTGTTAGTGCTGCTGGTCATGGCCTGTGGTCCGGCTGCCGGCGCCGACACGCTGCGCATCGGTTCCAAACGCTTTACCGAGTCCTACATTCTGGGTGAGATCCTGAGGCAGGTTGCCGAGCCGCACGGCGCGGTGCGCTATCTGCCGGGGCTGGGCAACACCGCCATCGTGTTCCAGGCGCTCCAGGCCGGCAGCATCGACCTATACCCGGACTACACCGGCACGCTCGCCAGCGAGATTCTGAGACTGCCGGGTACCGCCACGCTGGAGCAGATCAACGCCGCGCTGGCGCCGATGGGATTGGGCGCGGCCATCGCGCTCGGCTTCGACAATACCTATGCGATCGCGGTCTCCGATGCCCAGCCAGTCAGCCTGCGCGCGCTTGGCGACCTTGCGGGGCAACCGGACCTGCGGATCGCCCTGTCGCACGAGTTTCTTGGCCGTGCCGATGGCTGGCCCGCGCTCAAGCGCGCGTATGGATTGCCTCAGCGACCAGCGGGGATCGATCATGGCCTCGCCTACGAGGCATTGGCGCACGGACAGATCGACGCGACCGATATCTATTCGACTGATGCCAAGATCAGCAAGTACCACCTGCGCGTGCTTGAGGACAACCAGCGCGTGTTCCCGCGCTACGAGGCAGTGATCGTCTACCGGCTCGACGTGCCGATGCGTCATGCGGCGGCGTGGCAGGCACTGCGGCGTCTGGCTGGCACCATCGGAACGCAGGACATGATCGCCATGAATGCGGCAGCGGAAGTCGATGGGAAGACGTTCTCTGCTGTGGCCCGGAATTTCCTGTCCGGGCACCCGGGGGTATCGGCGAACGGTGTGGCGAGATCGGATCAGCGCGACAACCTGGCGGCGATGCTGACGAACGCGGAGACCGGGCGCCTGACTGCCCGACATCTGGCGCTGGTCGGCGGCTCGGTGGGGGCCGCCACGCTGGTCGGCGTGCCGCTGGGTGTGGTGGCCGCGCGCCGGCGCCGGTTCGGTCAGGTGTTGCTGGCCTTGGTCGGCATGTTGCAGACCATCCCGTCATTGGCGCTGCTGGCGATGCTGATACCGGCGCTGGGCCGTATCGGCATCTGGCCGGCACTGGTCGCGCTGTTCCTCTATGCCTTGCTGCCGATCGTGCGCAATGCGTGCACTGGGCTGCAGGAAGTGCCGGCGGGGATGCGCGATGCTGCCCTGGCACTGGGGATGCGGCCGTTGCAAGTGCTCTGGTACGTGGAGTTGCCGCTGTCCCTGCCGGTGCTGCTGGCCGGTATCAAGACCGCAGCCATCATCAGCGTAGGCACGGCGACCATCGCTGCGTTTGTCGGCGCGGGCGGGTACGGCGAGCGGATCGTGACCGGACTGGCGCTGAACGACGCCACCCAGCTTCTCGGCGGCGCGATCCCGGCCGCGCTGCTGGCATTGGTGGTGCAGGGTGGCTTTGGTCTGGCCGAATACTTGCGGGATCGAAAGCGTGCACGCATGGCGAAATTTGGGTAACAATGCGGTGTCCCCGAGGTGCATCACAACAAGAACGGTACCGCGATGCGTGGATTCGCAATCGGATGGCTGGCATGGATGACGTGGCTGTCGGTGAGCACCGCATGGGCGGCGCCGCCCACTGCTTCCCAGGCGCAGGTAGAGCGCGGCCGCTACCTGGCGCGCGTCGCCAATTGCGTTGCCTGTCACACCGCCGAGGGCGGGGCGCCGATGGCCGGCGGGTTGCCACTTCAGACGGGCGCCGGCACCGTCTACTCCACCAATATCACGCCTGAGGCCAGTACCGGCTTGGGCCGCTATTCGCTCGACGACTTCGACCGTGCCGTGCGGCGCGGCGTGGCCCGTGACGGCCGGCGCCTGTATCCCGCCATGCCGTATCCGTCGTACGCGCGTATGACGCGGGACGACGTGGCCGCCGTGTATGCGTGGCTGCGCGCCGAGGTCAAGCCGGTAGCGCAGACCAATCGTGATGCGCAGATGCGCTGGCCATACAGCATGCGGTGGCTCATGGTGCCGTGGAACCTGCTTCATCTGGAGGAAGGGCCGATACCGGCGAGCGCGGACCGGGGCGCGGCATGGAATCGCGGCGCTTATCTCGTCCAGGCCGTGGCGCACTGCGGCGCCTGTCATACCCCGCGTGGCACGCTGTTCGGCGAGAAAGGGACCGATACACGCAGCCGCGACTTTCTGTCCGGCGCAACGGTCGAGGGGTGGTCGGCCACGAACCTGACCGGCGACATGCTGACCGGGCTCGGCGCCTGGTCGCTGGCGGAGATCGTCGAGTACCTGCACACGGGGCGCAACGCCCATGCCACGTCGTTCGGGCCGATGTCGACGGTCATTGCCTCGTCAACCCAGTACATGACCCCCGGCGATCTTGACGCCGTGGCGACCTATCTCAAGTCGATCCCGGGCGCGCGCCGGGAGGCTGAGCCGTTCCGTTATGACGCGACCGTCGCCACGCAACTCGAACAGGGCCGGTTCGATACCGCCGGCGCGCGCCAGTACGCGACCTACTGCATGCCGTGCCACAACGCCAGCGGCAAGGGCTATGAGCGGGTATTTCCGCCACTGGCCGGCAACCCGACGGTGGTGGACCCGAATCCCGCATCGCTGGTGAACCTGCTGCTTAACGGCGCCGTCACGGCACGGGTCAACACCGCGCCCACGGACTACCACATGCCCGGCTATGGCTGGACCATGGAAGACCAGGAACTGGCACATTTGCTGACCTTCATCCGCAGCAGCTGGGGGAATCGCGCCGCGCCCGTGACGGCGCAAGCCGTGGCGGAACGCCGCAAGGCAACAGGAAAGCAGGCGACGAACGCACGATGACCATTACTCGCAGAGACTTCCTGAATGGTACGGCGCTGACGATTGCCGCCGGGCTCGCGCCGGCCAGCCTGTTGCGTGCTGCGGAGGCGCAAGGCCCTGGCTATCCTCCCGCGCTGACCGGCCTGCGCGGCAACCACCCCGGCACGTTTACGCTCGCGCATAGCCTGGCGCGGGAGGGTGCGAAGTATCCAGGCGTGCTGGCGCGCGAATCTTATGACTTGGTGGTGGTGGGTGGCGGCATCGGTGGGTTGGCTGCGGCATGGTTCTACCAGCAACGCTTCGGTGGCAACGCGCGCATCCTGATCCTCGACAACCACGATGACTTCGGCGGTCACGCCAAGCGGAACGAGTTCACGGTACGTGGCCGCACGCTGGTTACCTACGGCGGCAGCGCCGAGATGCCGCCGTCGGCCAGCGACAACGCGGCCGTGCGGGCATTGCTGGCGGGGCTCGACCTGGCGCCGACGATCCAGGCGCGCCCCGGGGACGACTATGCGCGGCGCGGCCTTGGGCGTGCTGTGTTCTTCGATGCCGAACATTTTGGGCGCGATCAGTGGCTGGCTGGCGATCCGTTCGCGGCGCTGGTCGACGCGCGCAATGCTGGCGTGCGTCCAGCACCGGAAGATCTGGGCGCCTTCCTGAACGCCGCGCCGTTGCCGCCAGCCGACCGGCAGGCGCTTCAGCGTCTGGCGCAAGGTGAGACCGACTATCTGCCAGGCATGGCTGGCGAGGCGCGCGCCCGTTACGCGCAATCCACGCGCTATGCGGTGTTTTTGCGCGAGAAGGCTGGACTAGGGCTACCGGGGCTGCGGTTCCTGCGTAGTCGCAGCCAGGACGCCTACGCGCTCGATGCCGACGGCATTACGGTGGCGCAGGCCATCTCGATCGGATTGCCGGCCGGTGCCGGCATGGCCGCCCCGGCGATCGACCCGAGGCTGGGCAAGTCACCGGCGTCGCGGCTCTGGTTCCCGGACGGCAATGCCACACTGGCGCGCGCGCTGGTAAGCAGGCTGGTGCCAGGCGTGGCGGCGCAGGGGGGGGATATCGTCGGCGCGCGTTTCGACTACGGCAAGCTCGACCGGGAAGGGAATCCGGTGCGTATCCGTTTGAACAGCACCGCCATCGCGATCGAACCGGACGTGCGGATCACGCGCGTGACCTACGGGTGGCAGGGCAACCTGCAACGCGTGGAAGCCGCGCACGTCGTCGTGGCCGGCTACGACATGATGGTGCCGTTCATCCTGCCTTCCTTGCCGGCGCCGGCCAAGGCCGCGCTGCGCGCGTGTGTGAAGGCGCCGCTCGTTTACACCAAGGTGGCGCTCGACAACTGGCGTGCGTTCGATGCGCTGAAAGCGTGGCGGATCCATGCGCCGACCATGGCCTACTCGGACCTCTGGCTCGAATCCGCGCCGGGCGGCAAGGATGACCCGGTGGTGCTCCACATGCTCTATGTGCCGACCGTGCCCGATAGCGGCATGTCGGCCCGCGAGCGGTTCCGCGCCGGTCGTGCCTTTCTGCTTGGCACGCCGTTCGAGGTGCTCGAGCGCGACATCCGCGCCCAGCTAGACCGTATGCTGGCGGCGGGTGGATTCAAGTCAGCCCGGGACATCCAGGGCATTACCGTCAATCGCTGGGCGCACGGATACAGCTACATGCCATCCAGGCTCGCGCCCGACGACGCAAACCTGCAAGTTGCGCTGGAGCAGGCTGGGCGGGGTGTGGGGAACATCCGCATCGCGGGGGCCGATACGGCCGGGAGCCCGTCGGTAACCGCGGCGATCGAGCAGTCAATGCGGGCGGTGGGGTCTCTCAATCCCAAGGCCTGAGTGAGTGTGGGGGGCGGGGCAGCGCGGCGGCCTGCGTCCGTCATGCGCTGACGCCAGGCGCAGCCGGCGCACGACCTGGCCGGTCGCGCGCGCAACTCGCCAGATGTGGTCAACCCATAACAAATTTCTGCAGCAGGCGCCGGAATTCGTCGAACTCTTCGGGCGTGAATGCCTTCAGTCGCTCATTCAGCACTTCCGGTGCGATCGACGGGATCTCTGCCGAAACCAGTCTGCCCTTGGAGGTCAGGGTCAGATTCACCACGCGACGGTCGTCGATGCTGCGGCTGCGTTCCAGCAGGCCTTTTTCCTCGAGCCGGTCGAGCATGCGCGTCATCAGGCCGCTGTCGATGCCGAGCAGCTTGCTGATCTCAAACGGCGTGCCCGCCATGCCGCGGGTCAGCGCCAGCAGGATACCCATCTGTTGCCCGTTGATATCCAAGGGACGCAATGCGGAATCCATTTCCAGAAGCAGGCTGTTGCGTGCCTTGTTCAGGTGGAAACCAATGCTTTGGGTGAGATGGAAGTTCTCGGGTGTGTAGTGTTTCACTATCGTGTCCTTTTTCGATGATCGAGAGACTTGTGATGCAGACACTTGCCGAAAAGAAGTCTGGCGAATTCGCGACAGAATGGGAATTTAGTTTTGTTGTGAGTCGATGTAGAAGAAATGAAATTGAGTGCGATTTCCCAAAACCGCCGTCTGGCGCGGATGTCCGGTCATTGGAAATGCCCCAATTGGGGTATTCGAAAAGGTGCGCGGGGAAGAAAATCTAAACTCTGCGGACGAGAAAGTTCATCACGCATAGCGCCGCGTCGGGCGCGTTGCTCCGGTACAGTCGCGGATAAATCAGAAAAAGGGATCGAAGTGTCACTCTATTCGACCCCGCCAAACTGAGTAAGGGGGCGGTGTCCCGCGGTGTCCCGCAGAGGACCGTCGTTGCCGGTTTCAATATGACATCTGGAAAATGACGCGCGCGATTCTGATATCTGCATTGGCGCTGCTGGCTGCCGCCGCCGGATCGCCGGTTTATGGACAGGCTCAGCCTGAAGATCCCGGCCAATCGCAATCGCAATCGCAGGCGGAATCCGCAAAACCGTCCGAATCCGCCAAGCCGGCGGACCAGATGCAGCCTCCGGCAAAGAAGAAACTGACGTTCTTCGATCCGGAAGACGGCAAGCTCGACATGAGCGACTTCCTGCTCAATCACAAGGGCGCGCTGCCGGTGCCGACGATCATCACCGAACCGGCGGTGGGTTACGGCTTCGGGCTCGGGCTGCTGTTTTTCTCCGAATCCATGGCGGATGCCGCCGCCGAGGCCCGGGCCAGCGGCAAGGGGCCGGCACCGCCGAATATCACGGTGCTGGGCGGTGCCTATACCGATAACGGCACGTGGGCGGCCGGCTTCGGGCATTTCCACACCTGGGATGGCGACCGCATCCGTTATCTGGGCGGTATCGGCAAGGTGGACGCCAATCTCGAGTACTTCGGTGTCTCGAACCAGCCGCGATCCTATGAGCTGAGCGGCTTCGCGCTGGTGCAGCAGGTGCTGATCCGGGTGGGCGACACGCACTGGTTTATCGGTCCGCGCTACGTATTTGCCGATACGTCCGCGACGTTCAAGTTCGGCAATTCGGCGCAGGAACTGGGCAGCTTCGAGCGCGACCAGCGTATCGGCAAGGGCGGTATCGTCATCGACTACGACTCGCGCGACAACATTTTCTATCCGAACAAGGGCAGCTACGCCGAGTTGGAAGCGCAGTTCGCGCGAGCTGGCTTCGGCAGCACACAGACATTCGACATGTACAACGCGCGTGGCTTCACGTGGATTCCGGTGGCTCGCACGCTGATCCTCGGCCTGCGCGGCGATACGCGTTTCTCCTCGGGTGATGTGCCGTTCTACGCGCAGCCCTATGTGGACCTGCGCGGTGTGCAGAAGGGACGCTATCAGGACCGCAATGCCGTGATGACCGAAGTCGAACTGCGCTGGGACGTCACGCCGCGCTGGTCGCTGCTGGCGTTCTCCGGCGCGGGCAAGGCGTACGGGCGGTGGAACGATTTCTCCGATGCGTCCACCGTGGTCAGCGTCGGTGGCGGTTTCCGCTACATGATCGCCCGCAAGCTGGGCCTGTCGATGGGTATCGACGTGGCGCACAGCCGCGACCAGAATGCGTTCTATATCCAGGTGGGCAGCGCGTGGCACTAGCCGGGCAAGCGCGACGCCACGGATGCTGAAACGGGCCCATACGGGCCCGCTTCCTTATGCCACGGCCGGGAAGTCCAGGGTTGTGTCGTTGACGCGATTGATCATGTTGGTGAACAGGATCGCGCTGATGGCCTGAATGGCCTCGACGATCTGCCCATCGCTGTAGCCAGCGGCGCGTACTGCCTCCAAGCTTGCAGCCGGTACCGTGCCGCGCGTGCTTACCAGTTCCACCGCGAAGTGGGTTAGCGCGTCAATCTTTGCATCCTCTGGGTAGCTGCCCCGACGGAGCTGGCGCATCTGATCGCCCGTATAGCCGGCCATCTTGCCCGTCAGCGTATGTGCGGCCAGACAGTAGTCACAACCGCTGTGCTCGCTCACGGAGAGATTGATGGCTTCCAGTTCACGCGCCGACAGGTTGCCCTTCTTGAGCGCCGCATTCGTCTGCAGCGCTTGCGCGAGCACCGCCGGCGCATTGCTGCCGATTGTGGCGTAGGCGTTCGGCACCTTGCCGATCGCCCCGCGGAGCGCGCCAAAAAGTTCGGCGGTCTGGCCGGTGGCGTCCTGGACGGCGATGGTATGCAGGCGGGTGGTCATGGTCTTTCTCCTTCGTGTCACGGGTATCGGGGTTCGGAGGCGCCGGTATGTAGCAACGCTTCCATGGACTCCATGGTAGGTGCGAGTGCGATTCTGATGGATTAGAATCGGCTCATCTTTTTGCTCGATCGTCTCACGTCGGGGCGTGCTCCATGGACAGCCTTAGCGAACTCGTGCGCCTGCTGGCCCCAGCCGGCACGGTGGACCTCCATTGCCGCGTGGCGGGCGCGTGGTCGGCCCACAATGAACAGGCGCCACCCGGTCATGTGCCGTATCACGTGATCCTGGATGGGCAGGCCAGCGTGCAGGTGGGCAAGGAGACGCTGCAGGTTGGCATGGGCGATGTGCTGCTGTTTCCGCACGGCGCCGCCCATACGCTGCATGGCATGCAGGGCGGCCGGCGCAGGGCGGCGGAGTCGCGACAGTTCAACGGGGTGGTGACGGAAGTGTCGGTACCGGGCGCGGCGGCGCCGCTCGACATCCTGTGCGGCACGTTCGTGCTTGGCAGCGCGTCCAAGGTTCTGCTGAGCGCGTTGCCGGAGATGCTGTGCGTCGGCACAAGAGGCAACGGCGATGGTGAGGGTGAGGGTGAGGGTGGGGGGGACGATCTGGCCTGGCTGCGCGGCCTGATCGGCATGATGCATGCGGAAGCGGAGCGCCCCGGCCCGGGTAGCGCTGCGATCATCGCCGATCTCTCGACCGCGCTGTTTACCGTGCTGCTGCGCACGCTGATCGCCCAAGGGGGTGTTTCGCAGGGCGTCATTGCCTTGATGGCGGACCCTCGGATGGCACGCGCCGTCGACGCCGTGGTACGCGCGCCCGAGAAGCCGTGGACGCTCGATAGCCTCGCTCAGGTTTGCAACGTGTCACGCGCCACGCTGGCGCGTCGCTTCTCGCAACTGGGCATGACGCCGCTGGAACTGGTGACGACGCTGCGCATGGAACGCGCCGCGCGGCTGCTGCGTCAGGATGGCCTGTCGGCGGCGGCCGTGGCCGAACAGTGTGGATATGCGTCACAGGCGGCGTTCGGCCGTGTTTTCACGCAGCAGTTCGGCATCGGGCCGGGCGCATACCGGCGGCAGCATCGCGCGCTGCGCCTTGGCGCCCGAGACCCCATTACTGAGTAGACTTCAACTGGATGGATTGACGAATGCCCTCCGCGACCAGACCCAATGACAACTGGGACGACTACCGGTACTTCCTGGCCGTTGCCCGGTCGGGCACGCTCTCCGCGGCTGCCGAGCAACTCGGCACAGAGCACACGACGGTGGCACGCCATATCCACGCACTTGAGCGAACGCTCAATACGCGCCTGTTTCACAAGAGCCATACGGGCTATGCGTTGACCGATGCGGGCGAGCGGCTGCTGGCCACCGCTGAGACGATCGAAGGCGCGCTACTTGCCTCGAAGGCCGCAGCGGCTGGCGAGCAGGAGATCGCCGGCATCGTGCGGATCGGCGCGCCCGATGGCTTCGGCAGCATGTTCCTGGCGCCGCGCATCCATGCGCTGACCGAACGGCACCCCAGGCTCGAGGTGGAAATCTTCGCCGCCGCCCGGATCTTCAGCCTGACCCGCCGCGAAGCCGATATCGCCATCGGCCTGTCGGGCGCGGAGCATCTGCGTGTGGCGTCGCGCCGACTGACCGACTACCGCATGTTCGTCTACGGGACGAAGTCGTACCTGAAGCGCGCTGCGCAGATTCGTACCAAGGCAGACCTCGCGCAGCATCCCTTCGTCGGCTACGTGGAGGAATTGCTGTTCTCGCCCGAGTTAAGCTTTTCCGGCGCGGTCGGCGTCGAGCTTCCGGCGCGTGTGCGCTGCACGAACCTGCTGACCCAGGTTCACGCCACGCTCTCCGGACATTGCCTCTGCATCATCCCGGCTTACGTGGCCGCGGATTTCCCCGCGCTGGTGCCGGTGCTGCCCGATGCCGTGGCCGTGACGCGCACCTTCCACATGCACGTTCACGAAGACCACTGGAAATCGGCGCATGTGCGTGCCGTGGCCAACTTTATCGCCGAGGAAGTCGAGGCGAATACCGGGCTGTTCCTCGACGGTACGGGCTGATCGGTCACTGTAGTGAAAGGGTGAGGTTGTGCATCTTTGCACAACCGATGCGGATTTGCGGCCTGTCGTTGTGCACGATCTCGGCGAATAATTGGCGCATGTCAGGTTTGCTGCCCACCGCCATGTCCGCCCCCGCCTCCACGCCCCCGTCTTCTGCCAGTTCCGCCACGTCCGCCATACCTGCCGGCTCGCGCCACCTGCGCACGCTCACGCAAGTTGGCGGGCTCCTCGCCGTCTGGTTTGCCGCCGATTCGCTCACCCGGGCGTTCGGGTGGTCGATGTCGCCAGGGGTGCTGGGGCTGCTGGCGGTGCTGGTCCTGTTGCTCTCCGGCCGCTTTCAGGTCGGCTGGGTCAAGGATGGGGCCAATTGGCTGCTTGGCGAGCTGGTGCTGTTTTTCATCCCGTGCGTGGTGGCCGTGATCAACTATTTGCCGCTGTTCCGGCGCGAGGGCGTCCAGTTGGTCATCGCCGTGACGGCAGGCACGGTGCTCGTTATGGCCGCCACGGCGCTGGCGGTCCATGCCGGCTGCCGGCTGGAGGCGCAGTTGGAGGCGCGGCTGGTGCGGGCGCGCTCGAACGGAGAACAGTGAGATGCCTGCGCTCTCCGGCTTGCATCTGGCCCCGTCCCTGGCGTCGTTTCTCTGCCTGGCATGGACCGTCGCGCTGTACTTCGCTGTCAAGCCGTTGTACCAGCGCCTGCCACGGATCTGGCTGTCGCCGGCCATCGTCGTGCCGGCGCTGACCATTGCGCTGCTGCTGATCACCGGCATTCCCTACGCCGAGTACGTCGCCGATACCCGGTGGATGGTCTGGCTGCTCGGACCGGCCACGATCGCGTTCGCCGTGCCGATCTATGAACACCGCGAGATCGTGCGCCGTCACTGGATCGCGCTGGCACTTGGCGTGATCGCCGGGATGCTGGTGGCGATGCTCAGCGCGCGGCTGCTGGCCGAGGCATTTCATTTCAGCAGCGAGGTGTCGAGCAGCCTGATGGCGCGTTCCGTGTCCACGCCGTTTGCTGTGGCCGTCGTCGCGCATACGGGCGGGTCCGCCGAACTGGTGTCGCTGTTCACCGTAATGACCGGACTTGCCGGCATGATCGTCGGGGACACGGTGCTCGGCCTGCTGCGACTGCGCTCGCCCGTGGCGCAGGGCGCATCGCTTGGCACGGCCGCGCATGGTTTCGGCACCGCGCGCGCCCGGCAACGTCACGCCGAAGAGGGTGTGGTCGCCAGCCTGACGATGGTGCTGGCCGGCGTGCTGATGGTCATCGCCGGGCCAACCTTGACGGGCTGGGTTACGGCGTTGGTGGGCTGAGGCTCGCTGGTTTCAGGTCGACGGCGATGGTCGACCCGTAGTTCATCTCAGGCAGGATCGAATACCCGCCCGGGGTTCAGAATCCCCTTCGGGTCGAGGGCTGCCTTGATTGTGCGCATCAGCGCCAGCTCCTCAGGTGTGCGCGAGTTGCCGAGGTAGGGCTTCTTGTGGATGCCGATGCCGTGCTCCGCCGACACGCTCCCGGCGAACTCGCGAACGATGGCATAGGCTACCGCGTCGATCTCGGCTTCTGGGAACGCCGCCGCGTCTACCCCGGGCAGGTGCACGCTGAAGTGCAGATTGCTGTCGCCGACGTGTCCGAAGTTCACGAGTTCGGCGCTCGGCCATCGTTCCAGGATGGCGCTACGCAGTGCGTCGGCGAACCGCCCGATGCTGCCAATCGGCAGGCTGACGTCGAAGGCCGCGTTGGGTGCCCACATTTGTGGAAACTCGGCCACCGCATCGCGCAACTTCCAAAAGCTCTCTGCTTCCTTACCACTCGCGGCCACCGCAGCATCGACAATCAGGCCGTCTTCCATCGCACCTTCCAGCATCCGTTCGAACGCGGCGGCATCGGCATCGGCGTCGCTGCCTTGCAGGTCGAGCAGCACATAGAACGGATGCCCTGCCGCAAGCGGTGCGCGTACGCCCGGAACGCGCGTGGTGACTAGCGCGTAGTAGTCGGCCCACATAGCTTCGAAGGCAGAGACACGGCCGGAAAGCGCGCGCTGCGCATGGCGCAGCAGACGCACCACATCGTCGAAACTGTTCAGCGCGCAGAGCGCCGTCTGCGTGGTAGACGGCAGTGGCGCGAGCCGCAGGACCGCGCGTGTGATCACGCCGAGCGTACCTTCGCTGCCGACGAAAATCTGGCGCAGGTCGTAGCCAGCGTTGTTCTTGAGCATCTTGTTCAGCGATGTCAGCACGGTGCCATCGGCCAGCACGACTTCAATCCCGAGTACCTGGTCGCGCATCATGCCGTACCGAATCACGCGATTGCCGCCCGCATTGGTGGCGATATTGCCGCCGACCTGACAGCTGCCGCGTGCGCCGAGATCCACCGCCAGCAACCATCCGGCCGTGCGCGCGGCTTCTTGTGCCGCCTGCAGCGTGGTACCCGCCCAGACCGTCATCGTGCCAGCCTGCTCGTCGATCTCCTCGACGCCACGCATCCGCTCGAGGGATAGCACGACCTCGCCTTGCCCGGGCGTCGCGGCAGACGCCAGGCCAGTCAGCCCTCCCTGGGGAACGACTGGCTGGCCATGCCTGTGGCATGCGGCAAGGATGGCCGCGACATCTGCCGTCGTACGCGGCCGCACGACGGCCAGCGGCGGGTTACCCAGCGGCGCGTACCAGTCCTTGCGGAAGCGTGTGTCGATGGCGTCGCCGGTTTGCAGGCCGGCAGGGTCAAGGATCGCGGCGAGTTCGGAAAGGAGGGCAGGTGTATTGGACATCGAGTAGCGGAATGGAATGGGTCAGCGTATGCCGCGCGACAAAACCTGATCGTAGGAATCCATCACGGCAACGTAAAGTGCCATTCGTCACCTTCGTGATGGCACCAGACATCAAGCGCCGCTCCACGCTTCTGCATTGATCCTCGCGGCAATCGGTTTTGGCGGCTCCTGGGTGCGTGCCAGATGTTCCAGCGCCGGCTCGATGACTTCGGCCAGTTTGCGAAAGGCCGGACCGATCTCGGCTTCGGGCACGCACGCGTAGCCGAGCAGCAGCCCTTGTTGCGTCGCTGCCCCCTCGCTGTAGTAGCGCGATAGCGGCCGGGCCGACAGCCCCTGCGTGCGTGCGGCCATGCTGATGCCGAGATCATCGGCGCCACGCGGCAGATGCATCACCATGTGCAGGCCGGCCTCATGCGTGGATGTGGGCCAGTCGGCGCCGAAGCGGTCGGCGATGGCTTCGCGTAACAGCGCCTGGCGCTGCGCGTACCGCTGGCGCATCCGGCGGATATGCGTGGCGTAGTGGCCTTCCTCGATGAAGTCCGCCAGCACCGCCTGCTGCACGAGCTGGCCTTCGCGATAGAGCTCGGAAAGCCCAGTGGCGAAGTGGGGCGCCAGCGGCTTGGGCAACACCATGAAGCCCATGCGTATGCCTGGGAAGAGCGTCTTCGAGAACGTGCCCATGTAGATCACGCGATCGTTGTCGTCGAGCCCCTGCAACGACGCCACCGGTCTGCCTTCGAAACGGAACTCGCTGTCGTAGTCGTCCTCGATGATCCATGCACCGCGCTGCCGCGCGTATTCGAGCAACATGCGCCGGCGCGAGAGGCTCATCATCATGCCGAGCGGATACTGGTGCGAAGGCGTGACGAAGATGAAGCGTGGCGGATTCTGTAGCGTCGCGGGGCTTGGCGCGATCCCTTCGTCGTCGACCGGTACCGGGATTGGCTCCACGCCCGCGCTTGCCAGCAGGCTGCGTGTGCCCCAGTAGCCGGGATCCTCCATCCATGCCTTGTCGCCGGGGTCGGCCAGCAGCCGGGTGGTCAGGTCCACGGCCTGGTGAATGCCGGTGGTCAGGATGATCTGGTCCGGCTCGCAGCGCACGGAACGCACTAGACGCAGGTGTTCGGCCAGCAGCTTCTTCAGCGGCAGGTAGCCGCCGTGATGCGCGTACGTCAGCAACTGCGGACTTGGATTGCGCCAGTGCTTGTTCAGCAGGCGCGCCCAGACCGCGTGCGGAAACAGCGAGACATCAGGCACGCCCGCGACGAACGCGCCCCATTGGCGATCCGACGCGCTGGCGTGGGACACCAGATGCTGCCCCCTTCGCGACAGCGCGAATCGGTTTGGGTGTTGCTGCACTGCGGGCACAGTGATGGTGCCATTCGTCGCACTCCCGTTGTGCAATGCACGATGGTCGGGAACGGTATGCGACACGAAGGTGCCACTTCCGGTGGATGCGGTCACATAGCCTTCGGCCAATAACTGCTCGTACGCATACAGGACGGTGTTGCGCGAGACACCGATTTCCTTGGCCAGCAGGCGCGACGCCGGCAGCTTGCTGCCCGCTGGCACAGCACCTGCAAGGATCTCCTGACGGATGATGGCGTAGAGCTGTCGGTTCATATGCTCGCCCGATTTGCCGGTGACTGCACCAGCGGGGCGCTCAAGTCGCTGAAGCAGCAGGTCGGAAAGAATGGTCTCTTTCAAAGTGGCTCCGGGAAAAAAACAGGATATGGACCTACCGATGGTACCAACCATCGGATAATTTTCCATCCGTGCTGATGCTGTTTTTTTTCGATGTCCCCATCGCGGAGCCCCCATGCCGAATGCAGCCACCGTTGCGTTTCCTGAATCGACAACGCTCACCACGCAGGCGATTGCCGATGCCGTGCGCGCACTCACGCCGTACATGGTGAAAACCCTGAGTGACTTCGTGGCAGCTGAGAGCCCGTCGGGTGCGGAGCAGCCCGCGGTGGACTTCATGGACGGTGCGCTGCGCGAGCTTGGACTGGAGTCGGAACGCATCGTCCTGAACACGGCGCAGCTGAAAGACATGCCGCTGTTCTCCACGCCGTGTTGTCCCGATGGTGGGCGCTACAACCTGCTGGCCACCCATCGTCCGCGCGAACGCGGTGGCCGCTCGGTACTGTTCAATGGTCACCTCGACGTGGTGCCAACCGGCCCCGATTCGATGTGGCGCGAGTCACCGTTCAAGTCGTATGTCGAGGATGGCTGGCTCTATGGCCGCGGCGCAGGTGACATGAAGGCGGGTATCGTCTGCGCGCTGGCCGCGTTCAAGGCACTGAAGGAACTGGGTGTGCAGCCTGCCGGCAACGTCGGATTCAACGGCGTGCTGGAAGAAGAGAGCACCGGCAACGGCGCGCTGGCCACGGTGGCTTCGCTGCGTAGCGCGGTGGGCGCGGGCAAGCTCGCTTCGTTCGACACGGTGCTGATCCCGGAGCCGCTGGGCGAAGCCCTGATGAGCGCGCAGATGGGTGTGTTCTGGATGTATGTGGAATTGACGGGCCGCCCCGCCCACGCCGCGTACATGACCACCGGCGTCAATCCCGTGGAGGCTGGCATCGCGGTGATGGAGGACCTGCGTTGCCTCGAAACCGAATGGAACCTGCCGGAGAACCGGCCCGCCGCCTATCGCGACCACGCGCATCCGATCAACTTCAACCTGGGCCAGATCCACGGTGGCGAATGGAACTCATCCGTGCCGTGTACCTGCACGCTTGGTATCCGCATCGGCTTCTATCCGCAGATGGATGTCAACGATGCCAAGGCCATCGTTGCCCAGCGCGTTCGTGATTCGCTGGCGCGTCTGGGTAGCACGCTTGACCTGAACATCCGCTACGAAGGCTTTCACGCGCCGGGCTGCGAATTCGATCTCGATAACGCGCCGATGCTGGCGCTGGCCGAGGCGCACCGCAAGGCCCACGGCAATGTGCTGAAGCGCCAGGCCACCACGGCTACCACCGACGCCCGGCACTTCCGCATCACGCTCGATACGCCCGTCACCTGCTACGGCCCCGAAGCTCGCAACATCCACGGCATCGACGAATCGGTGTCGATCGAAAGCATGGTGCGCGTGGCGACCACGTTCGCACAGTTCATGCACGACTGGTGCGGTGTAGAGCCAGCCGCCGACCAGACCTAGAAACCGGTTTTCCCTCGTTGCTGTACCGCCTGGGCAAATGCGCCACCACGTGGTGGGGCGTTGCCCGTTGCCCTCGCTTGTCCCAAGAAAAGGAAACGACCGATGAAACGCATCACTGCCAGCGTCCAGTCGCGCATCAGGGGGAGCCTGATGTCGATGGCCTTTGTTGCCGCCGCCAGCCTCATGGCTGGCACCGCGCTTGCCCAGACCACGGGCGGCACGCTGTCCGGCATCGTGCAACCCGAGCCGCCGATCCTGGTCAGCGCGCTGAACTCGCAGGCACCCACGCAGTACATCGCCGGCAAGATTTATCAAGGTCTGCTGACCTATTGTCCCGACCTGAAGCCGCGCCCCGAACTGGCGAAGTCGTGGCAGATCTCGCCTGATGGCCTGACCTACACGTTCGAACTGCAGCAGGGCGTGAAGTGGCACGACGGCAAACCTTTCACCTCTGCCGACGTGGTGTTCTCGATCGACAAGATGCTGCGCGAGGTACACGTGCGCACGCGCGCCGTGATCAACAAGTACATGGCGTCGATCCGCGCGGTCAACGACAGTACCGTCGAGATCAAGCTCAAGGAGCCGTTCCCGCCGTTTATCTCGATGTTCGAAACCGGCACCATGCCGATGATGCCGAAGCACATCTACGACGGCACCGACTACCGCAACAACCCGGCCAACCAGAAACCGGTGGGCACCGGCCCGTTCATGCTCAAGGAGTGGAAGAAGGGCGCCTATATCAAGCTGGCCAAGAACCCGAACTACTGGAAGAAGGGCAAGCCGTACCTGGACGAACTGGTGTTCTACGTGATCCCGGACTCGGCGTCGCGCGCGGTGGCGTTCGAGAAGGGTGACGTGCAAGTGCTGCGCGGTGGCGACGTTGACAACGTCGACGTCAAGCGCCTGCGCGCGCTGCCCAACGTCGAGTACACGACCAAGGGCTGGGAAATGTTCGCGCCGATGACGAGCCTGCTGCTCAACGAGCGCAAGCCGCCGTTCAACAACGTGAACGTGCGCCGCGCCGTGATGCACGCGCTGAACCGCAAGCTGATCGTCGACAACATCTTCTTCGGCATGGGCAAGCCGGCTGTCAGCCCGTTCTCGTCGAGCACACTGTTCTTCGACAAGAACATGCCCAACTTCGACTTCAGCATCAAGAAGGCGCGCGAGGAACTCAAGGCATCTGGCGTGGACGTCAGCAAGTATCCGGTGAAGATCCTCTCCACGTCCTACGGCGCCAACTGGGACCGTCTGGACGAGTACATCAAGCAGATGCTGGAGCAGATCGGCTTCAAGGTCAGCATCGAGTCTGCCGACGCCGGTACGTGGTCGTCGCGGGTCAGCAACTGGGACTACGACATGACCGTGACCTACACGTACCAGTACGGGGATCCGGCACTCGGCGTGGAACGTCTGTACGTGACGCGCAACATGGTCAAGGGCACGCCGTTCGCGAACGTTCAGGGCTACAGCAACCCGAAGGCTGACGATCTGTGGGCCAAGGGCGGCAACACCATGGACCCGGTGGAACGCCAGAAGCTCTACAGCGAACTGCAGCAGATCCTTGTGAGCGAGGTGGCCAATGCCAACCTGTTCGAGATCGAATTCCCGACGTTGTATCGCAAGAACATCAAGAACCTCGTGACCACGGCCATTGGCCTGAACGAGTCGTTCGACAACGTCTCGATCGAGAAGAACTGATCGCGCCGCCAGGCTCCCCGGTGACAGGTTGCCGGGGAGCAGCGGGGATGTGCACGCGGAGGTTATCGTGAATTTTCTGTCTTTCTTTCTATCCCGGCTGGTCAAGGCACTGGTGGTGGTGATCGGCGTGGTCGTCATCAACTTCTTCCTGATCCGCATGGCGCCCGGCGATCCGGCCACGGTGATGGCTGGCGAAGCTGGCGCCGGCGATGCCACCTATGTGACGCAGTTGCGTGAGCAGTTCGGGCTGGACCAGCCTGTGCTGACGCAACTGGGCATCTATCTCAAGGGGGTGGCGAAGCTCGACCTCGGCTACTCGTATCGCAACCACCTGCCGGTGCTGGACCTGATCCTCGATCGTCTGCCGGCCACCTTCTTGCTGATGAGCGGGGCATTCCTGTTCTCGATCGTGATGGGGGTGCTGTTGGGCGTAATTGCCGCGCGAACGCGCTACGAAAACCGCCGGCGCTGGATTGACAGCGCGGTGATGTCTGGGGCGTTGCTGCTGTACGCCACGCCGCTGTTCTGGCTCTCGCTGATGGCCATCATCCTGTTCTCCGTGGTGCTCGGCTGGTTGCCTGCTTTCGGCATGGAGAGCGTCGGGGCCGGATACACGGGACTGGCGCGCGTGCAGGATATCGCGCTCCATCTGGTGTTGCCGACGATTTCGCTGGGCTGCTTCTTCATGGCTGTCTACGTGCGGCTGACGCGGGCTTCGATGCTCGAGGTCATGGGCATGGACTTCGTCAAGACCGCGCGCGCCAAGGGTGTGCCGGCCCGCCGCGTGATTCGTGTGCATGTGCTGCGTAACGCGCTGCTGCCCGTGATCACGTTTGCTGGCATCCAGCTCGGTCAGATGGCCGGTGGCGCGGTGCTGACCGAAACCGTGTTTTCGTGGCCCGGTATTGGCCGGCTGATGTTCGATGCGCTGCTGCAACGCGACTATCAGTTGCTGCTCGGCATCTTCTTCGTGACATCGGCCCTGGTGGTGTTCTTCAACCTGGTGACCGATGTGGTCTACCGCTTCATCGACCCCCGTATCGCCATCGGCGGCAAGGAGGCCACGGCATGAAATCGTTCCTCAAGCGCTATTGCCGCAACTACGGCGCCATGATCGGCCTGATCGTGCTGCTGGCGGTGGTTGTGGTGTCCTTCGTCGCGCCGATGCTTTATGAAGAGTCGCCCTGGATGATGGTGGCGGAACCGCTGATGAAGCCGTTCGCGGACATGGCCTATCCGTTCGGCACGGACATGCTGGGCCGGGATATCACCGCCGGGCTGCTGTACGGCGCGCGCGTGTCGCTGCTGGTCGGGGTGATCTCCACGGCGGTGGCGCTGGTCGTCGGCGTGCTCGTGGGGTCCGTGGCGGGGTACTGCGGTGGCCGGATCGACGACGCGCTGATGCGGGTGACCGAGTTCTTCCAGACCATTCCCCAGTTGGCCATGGCAGTGGTGATCGTGGCCATCTTCAATCCGTCGATCTACTCGATCGTTGGCGCGATTTCGGTCGTGTCGTGGCCGCCAGTAGCGCGTCTGGTGCGTGGCGAGTTCCTTTCGCTGAAGCAGCGTGAGTTCGTGCAGGCCGCGATTGTGATCGGCCAGCGTCCGCTGCGCATCATCCTGACGCAGATCCTGCCCAATGCGATGTCGCCGATTATCGTTTCGGCGTCGTTCATGGTGGCCACCGCCATCCTGACCGAGTCGGCGCTGTCGTTCCTGGGGCTTGGTGACCGCAACATGATGAGCTGGGGCTTCATGATCGGCGCCGCGCGCACCATGATCCGCGAAGCCTGGTGGATGAGCGTCTGGCCCGGCGTGGCAATCCTGCTGACGGTGCTGGCGATCAATCTGATCGGGGAGGGGCTCAACGATGCCCTGAACCCGCAACTGCGCCGCCGCGGCGAGTAAGGAGCGCTACGATGACGCAGACCAATTCCTCCCGACAACCGCTGTTGTCGATCCGCGATCTTTCCATCGCGCTACCGGCCGGCGGCGACCGCGCGCACGCGGTCAAGGACATCTCGTATGACCTGCACGCTGGTGAAATCCTCTGCATCGTAGGGGAATCAGGCTCGGGAAAATCGATGAGCGCCAACGCGATCATGGGCCTGCTGCCGAGCTACCTGAAGCCTGAGCGCGGCGAGATTCTGTTCCAGGGCCGCGACCTGCTAAAACTGGACGAAACCACGCTGCTCGGCATGCGTGGCAAGGACATGGCGATGGTGTTCCAGGAGCCGTTGTCCGCACTGAATCCAGTGATGACCGTTGGTGACCAGATCGCCGAAGTCATGCGTGTGCACCGCGCCTATCCGGGCGAAGCCTGCCAGCGGCGCGTGCTGGAACTGCTCGAGTTCGTCGGGTTGCCCGATCCGGCCACGCTGGTGCACAGCTATCCGTTCCGGCTGTCCGGCGGGCAGCGTCAGCGCGTGGTGATTGCAATGGCGCTGGCACTGGAGCCGACGTTGCTGATCGCGGACGAGCCCACCACGGCGCTGGACGTGACCACGCAGGCGCAGATTCTGGCCCTGATCCGGCGCATCCAGGCCGAGAAAGGCATGGGCGTGATGTTCGTAACCCACGACTTCGGGGTCGTGGCCGAGATCGCCGACCGCGTGGCTGTGATGGAGAAGGGCGTGCTGGTCGAGATCGGCACTGCGCAGCAGGTGCTCAATCACCCGCAGCATCCCTATACCCGGCGGCTGATCAGCGCCGTGCCACATGGCCGCGCGCGCGACGGCGGCCATGCGGACGACCGCACCGTGCTCGACGTGCGAAACCTGCGCAAGACCTACGTTTCCGGTGGCGGGCTGTTCTCGAAGAAGCGCGTGACGCACGCCGTGGATGACGTGTCGTTCAGCGTCAAACGCGGTGAGACGCTCGGTATCGTGGGCGAATCGGGCTCGGGCAAGTCGACCATCGGCAAATGCCTGCTGCGCCTGACCGGCGTCGACGGTGGCCAGATGCTGTTCGACGGCCAGGACATTGCGCGCCTCTCAGAGCGTCAGTTCCGCCCGATGCGGCGCGACGTGCAGATGATCTTTCAGGACCCGTTTGCGTCGCTCAATCCGCGCCATACGGTTGGCCGCATCATCACCGATGGCCCTGTCGCCACAGGCGTGCCACTGGCCGATGCCCAGGCGCGGGCGCGCGAACTGCTGCAACTGGTTGGACTGGAAGCCTCCGCGTTCGACCGCTATCCAAACCAGTTCTCGGGCGGCCAGCGTCAGCGCATCGGTATCGCCCGGGCCCTGGCGCTGGAGCCGAAGCTGCTGGTGGCCGACGAATCGGTATCGGCGCTCGATGTCTCCGTACAGGCGCAGGTGCTGCAACTGCTGGCAGACCTGCAGAAGCGGCTCGATATCGCGCTGATCTTCATCACGCACGACCTGCGCGTGGCTGCGCAGATCTGCCATCAGGTCATTGTCATGCACCGGGGCCGGGTCGTCGAAGCTGGCCCGCCCTCGCAGATTTTTGATGATCCGCAGCATGACTACACCCGTCGCCTGATCGACGCCATTCCGGGCAAGACCTGGGACCCGACGCTGATTCGCGTCGCGGCCTGAGGTCTGCCGCACACAGAACCACGAATTCACTGGAGCCAATCAATGAAGAACGCCGAACTGGTCCGTCGCAAGGATGCCGCTACCCCGCGTGGGGTAGGTGTGATGTGCAATTTCTACGCCGACCGCGCCGAGAACAGCGAAATCTGGGATGTCGAGGGCAAGCGCTATATCGACTTCGCTGCCGGCATCGCCGTGCTCAACACGGGCCATCGCCACCCGCGCCTGGTGGCCGCGCTGCAGGCGCAACTGAATCGCTTCACCCATACGGCGTACCAGATCGTGCCGTACGCCAGCTATGTGGAGCTGGCCGAGAAGATCAACCAGCGCGCGCCGGGCCGCTCGGCTCGCAAGACCGCTTTCTTCACGACCGGCGCGGAAGCCGTAGAGAACGCCGTCAAGATCGCGCGCGCTGCCACCGGCCGGCCCGGCGTGATCGCGTTCTCTGGCGGGTTCCATGGCCGCACGATGATGGGCATGGCGCTGACTGGCAAGGTGGCCCCGTACAAGACCGGCTTCGGGCCGTTCCCCGGCGAGGTCTTCCACGCGCCTTACCCGTCTGCGTTGCATGGCGTGACGGTGGAGGATTCGCGCCGCGCGCTCGAACACCTGTTCAAGGCCGATATCGACCCGCGCCGCGTGGCAGCCATTATCTTCGAACCGGTGCAGGGCGAAGGCGGTTTCAACGTGGCGCCGCCGGAGTTCGTGCGGATGCTGCGCGCCGTGTGCGACGAACACGGCATCCTGCTGGTGGCCGATGAGGTCCAGACCGGTTTCGGCCGCACGGGCAAGCTGTTCGCGATGGAGCACTACGACGTCGCGCCGGACCTGACCACGATGGCCAAAAGCCTGGCCGGCGGGATGCCGCTTTCCGCCGTGTGTGGCCGTGCCGAAATCATGGATGCGCCCGCGCCGGGCGGCCTCGGCGGAACCTACGCCGGCAATCCGCTGGCCGTGGCGTCCGCGCTGGCCGTGCTCGACGTGCTCGAATCCGAGAATCTGATCGCGCGAGGCGCGGCGCTTGGCGAACGACTGACGGCCCGCCTGAACAGCCTCAAGCCGCGCGTGCCGCAAATTGCCGAAGTCCGTGGCATCGGCGCAATGGTGGCCGTGGAGTTCCGTCGCGCCGATGGCAGCCCGGATGCGGAGTTCACCCGCGAAGTGCAGAACCGCGCGCTGGAGAAGGGCCTGTTGCTGCTGTCGTGCGGCGTGTACGGCAACGTGATTCGCTTCCTGTTCCCGCTGACCATCCAGGACGCCGTGATGAACGAGGGCCTCGACATCCTGGCAGACGTACTGACCCGCTGACCCGCCGAACGGAGCCACTGACATGACCCGACCCCAGGCAGTACCGACCGTCCAGGTCGACAACGACCGTGTGGCCGTGACCGAATGGCGCTTCGCCAAGGGCGCCGAAACCGGGCATCACCGCCATGGCTATGACTATGTGGTGGTGCCGATGACCACCGGGCCGCTGCTGCTGCAGACGCCGGAGGGCGAGGTCACGAGCCAGCTCGTGGCCGGGCGCGCCTATTACCGGACAGCCGGCGTCGAGCACAACGTGATCAACGCCCATGACGGTGAATGCGTGTTCGTCGAAATCGAAATCAAGCGCGGAGACCAGGCATGAGCGCGCCACGCGAACGGAATGGCGGCCAGATTCTGGTCGAACAACTGCGCATCCAGGGCACGAAGCGCGTGTTCCTGGTGCCGGGCGAGAGCTATCTGCCGTGCATCGACGCGCTCTACGACCATCAGGACGCAATCACACCGATCGTCTGCCGGCAGGAGAGCGGCGCCGGATACATGGCGGAGGCCTACGGCAAGCTGACGGGCGAGCCCGGCGTCTGCTTTGTCACACGCGGCCCGGGTGCGACCAATGCGAGCATCGCGGTGCATACGGCGTTTCAGGACTCCACACCGATGATCCTGTTCGTCGGTCAGGTTGGAAACGACTTCTACGAGCGCGAGGCATTCCAGGAGATCGACTACCGCCGCATGTTCGGCCAGATGGCCAAGTGGGTGGCCCAGATCGATCGCACGGACCGGATCCCCGAGTTCGTGGCGCGAGCCTACGCGGTGGCAACCAGCGGGCGTCCCGGTCCGGTGGTGCTGGCGTTGCCCGAGGACACGCTCTGGGGCCGCGCCACGGTCGCCGACATGCCGCGTTATGAGCGCGTCCACGGCGCCCCGACGCCGGTGGCGCTCGACAAGCTCTCCACCTTGCTGGCGGGCGCGAAGCGGCCGTTCCTGCTGGTCGGGGGATCGGGCTGGACGCCCACGGCCATGCGGCAGATCGAAGGCTTTGCCGAACGCTTCGGCCTGCCCGTGGGGGTGGCATGGCGACGTCTGGAATGCTTCGACAACGGACATCCGAACTTCGCCGGCCACGTCGGTTGGGGGATGGGCGATGCGCTGCGCCAGCGGATTCACGAAGCGGATCTGGTGATCGCCGTGGGCACGCGCATGGGCGAGGCCACCACGGAAGGCTACACGCTGGTGGAAAGCCCGCAGCCACGGCAGAAGCTGGTGCACGTGTATCCCGATCCGGACGAACTCGGCCGGGTATTCCGTCCGACGTTGCCGATTGCCGCCGATGTGGTGTCGTTTGCGGCGGCCGTGGCGCAGCTATCTCCGGCGCAGACGGTATCCCGAGAGGCGATGACGGCGGTGACGGCGGCCAATGCCAACTTCCTTGCGGAGCAGGAGCCCAAGGACGCGCCCGGCACGTTGAACCTGAACCGGGTGGCCTGCCACGTGCGCGACCACGTGCCGGACGATGCCTGCATCACTGTCGGCGCGGGCAACTATGCGTTGTTCGCGCACGCCTATCACCGCTTCCATGGCGTGGGCACGAGCCTGGCGCCGACGGTAGGGTCGATGGGTTACGGCTTGCCGGCCGCAATCTCGGCCAAGCTCGAGGATCCGTCGCGTACCGTGGTCTGCTACGCGGGCGATGGCTGCTTCCAGATGAACCTGCAGGAACTCGGCGTGGCCATGCAGTATCGGCTGGGCATCGTGATCCTGGTTTTCAACAACGGCATGTGGGGCACGATCCGCGCGCATCAGGAACGCGAGTTCCCGGGCCGGACGATTGCGCTCGGCTTCGACAATCCCGAGTTCAGCCAGCTGGTCAAGGCGTATCACGGCCACGGCGAAGTGGTGGATCGCGATGAGGATTTCGCCCCCGCCTTTGCCCGGGCGCTGGAATTCGCCAATCGCGAGCAACTTCCCGCGCTGATCGAGCTGCGCTACGAACCCGATGGCATCGCGCCCGGCGTCACGCTCTCCGGCATTCGTGCCGCAGCGCTGGCGCGGCAATCCGCCTGAGCGACGCAACACGACGACAACCGACGGAACCACCCGTAATTCCCACCATGCGCGCCTTTTTCTCGGATGACCAGTTGCTGCACCAGCCTCGGCAGTTCATGCGCGCAGGCCGGCTGTGCGAGCCGACCGACGTACCGGCCCGCGCCGCCGTGCTCCAGCGGGCGCTCGACGCCCGTGGTATCGAACTCGTCGCGCCGCCCGACTACGGCCGCGCGCCGCTGGAAACAGTGCATAGCCCGGCGTACCTCGATTTCCTGACCAGCGCGTTCGAGCGCTGGATGGCGCAGGCAACGCCTACGCTCGAACCGGGCATTGAGGTGCTGCCGAACCTTTCGCCGTATCACAGCGGCAAGATCGACAAGACGCGGCGTGGCCCGTGTCCATCGGGCAGCGTGATTGCCGAAGCGGGCTACTACCTCGGCGACTTGAGCTGTCCGCTCGGGCCCCATAGCTGGCAGTCGATCCTGCGCTCGGCGCATAGCGCGGTGGCGGCGGCGCGGCATGTGTGCGCGCCGCACGACGGCAATGGCATGGCCTATGCGCTGTGCCGGCCGTCCGGCCACCACGCCCACGCCGACCGCGCAGGCGGGTTCTGCTACGTCAACAACTCGGCGATCGCCGCGCAGACACTGCTGGAGCGCTTCGACAAGGTCGCCGTGCTCGACGTGGACGCCCATCATGGCGATGGCACGCAGCAGATCTTCTACCAGCGTTCCGACGTGATGACGATTTCGCTGCACGCGGACCCCAGCAGCTACTACCCGTTCTACACGGGCTACGCCACCGAGCGCGGTCATGGCGCGGGCTATGGCTACAACCTCAATTTCCCGCTGCCGCACGGCACAGGCGATGCTGGATTCCTGTCGGCGCTGGACAGCGCGCTCGATGCGCTGCGCGACTACCGTCCGCAGGCGCTGGTGCTGGCGCTTGGCTTCGACACGTACAAGCACGACCCGATCAGCGTGCTGCAGGTGGGGCTGGAAGCCTATCGGGGCGTGGGCGAGCGTATCCACGCGCTGGGCGTGCCGACGGTGGTGGTGCAGGAGGGCGGTTACGAAGTGGATGCGATCGGCATCGCGCTGGAGGCGTTTCTCGCGGGCTTCGTGCCTGCGATGGCATGAATCAGGAGTACACATGACGACTTTGAACATCGACGGCCAGCGGCTCTGGCAGTCCCTGATGGATCTGGCTGCCATCGGCGCGACGCCAAAGGGCGGCAACGCGCGGCTGGCACTGACCGCGCTGGACGGACAGGGGCGCGATCTCGTGACAGGCTGGATGCGCGATGCCGGCCTGACGGTGACCGTGGACCAGGTGGGCAACATCTTTGGCCGCCGCGCGGGCCGCAACAATGACCTGTCGCCTGTCATGACCGGTAGCCACATCGACACGCAGCCCACCGGCGGCAAGTTCGACGGGTGCTTTGGCGTGCTGGCGGGCCTGGAGGTGATGCGCACGCTCAACGACCACGGCGTGCAGACGGAGGCGCCGCTGGAGCTTGCCATCTGGACCAACGAGGAAGGCACGCGTTTCGTGCCCGTGATGATGGGCTCGGGCGTGTTCGCTGGCGTGTTCCCGCTGGAAGTGGCCCTGAACGCCACGGATACGGCGGGCAAGCGCGTGGCGGACGAACTGGAGGCGATCGGCTATGCCGGCAAGCTGCCGGTTGGCGGGCGACCCGTGGGCGCGTACTTCGAGGCCCACATCGAGCAGGGTCCGATCCTGGAGGCTGCCGACAACGTGATCGGCGTGGTCACAGGCTCGCTGGGGCTGCGCTGGTATGACGTGACCGTGACCGGCATGGAGGCTCATGCAGGCCCCACGCCGATGCCGCTGCGGCGCGATGCGCTCTACGGCGCCACGCACGTGATGCAGGAGGTGATCCGCATCGCCAACGATTTCGCGCCGCATGGGCGCGGTACGGTGGGCGTGGTCAACGTTCACCCCGCCTCGCGCAACGTGATTCCCGGTGCGGTGACGTTCACGGTGGACCTGCGTCACCAGGACGCGGAGCAACTCAAGGTGATGGATGCGCGTTTCCGCGCGGCCTGCGCGGCGCTGGCCGAAGGCAAGACTACGGGAACGGCGCTCGACGTGAAGATCGAGGATGTGCAGTACTTCGCGCCCACGCCGTTCGCGCCGGAGCTGGTTGGCCACGTCCGGGCAGAGGCGCAGGCACGCGGCTTCAGCCATCAGGACATCGTGACGGGCGCGGGTCACGACGCGGTGTATATCGCCGGCGTGGCGCCGACCGCGATGATCTTCGTGCCGTGCAAGGACGGCATCAGCCACAACGAGGTGGAAGACGCCCGGCCCGAGCATCTGGAGGCTGGCGCAAACGTATTGCTTGGCGCCATGGTGGCGCAGGCGGGCAAGGGGCGTGACCAATGAGCGAACTCAAGGATCTCGAATACTGGCGGGGCCGGGCGCGGGCGCTGCCGATTCCGGCACACGCTTATATCGACGGCCAGTGGACCAGCGCGGCCGATGGCGCGACGTTCGACTGCATCAACCCGGCCACCGGCGAACAACTGGCGCGTGTGGCGGCCTGCGGCGCAGCGGACGTCGACCGTGCCGTGGCTGCGGCCCGGCGCGCGTTCGAGGCCGGGGTCTGGTCGGCGATGCCCCGGCGCGAGCGCAAGGCCGTGCTATCGCGTCTGGCGGCCCTGATCGAGACGCACCGGGAAGAGCTGGCGCTGCTGGAGACGCTGGACATGGGCAAGCCGATCGGCGACACCATGCTCTATGACATCCCCGAAGCGGCACGCACCTATGCGTGGTATGCCGAGGCGATCGACAAGGTCTATGACGAGATCGCGCCGACCGATGCGGGGGTGCTGGCCACGATCACGCGCGAGCCGCTTGGCGTGGTGGCGGCCGTGGTGCCGTGGAACTATCCGCTGCTGATGGCGAGCTGGAAGGTGGCGCCAGCGCTGGCTGCGGGCAACAGCGTGGTGCTGAAGCCCGCCGAGCAATCGCCGCTGACCGCGATCCGCCTGGCCGCGCTGGCGGAAGAGGCTGGCGTGCCGCATGGCGTCTTCAACGTGGTGCCCGGGTTGGGCGCTGAGGCAGGGCAGGCGTTGGGCCGCCATCCCGATGTCGACTGCCTGGCTTTCACGGGTTCCACGGCTACCGGCAAGCGGTTCATGGAATATAGCGGCCAGTCGAATCTCAAGCGCGTCTGGCTCGAATGCGGCGGCAAGTCCCCGCATATCGTGTTCGACGACTGCCCGGACCTCGACCGCGCCGCGCTGGCCGCCGCCATCGGTATCTTCAACAACCAGGGGGAGATTTGCATCGCGGGCTCGCGGCTCTACGTGCAGCGCGGCATCTACGACACGTTCATGGCGAAGCTGGAGGCGCATGCGGCGGCCATGCAGCCGGGGGATCCGCTCGACCCGCGTTCCGCGATGGGCGCGATCGTCGACGGGCGGCAGTTCGACCGCGTGATGTCGTATGTGGAAGCCGGCCAGAGGGAGGGCGCAAGGCTGCGTGCGGGTGGTCAGGCCGCGCGAGCCGAATCCGGGGGCTGGTTCGTCCAGCCGACGATCTTCGAGTGCCCGACGCAGTCGCTGTCGATCGTCAAGGAGGAGATCTTCGGCCCAGTGCTGGCCGTGACCGTGTTCGACACCGAGGCCGAAGCCGTGGCGATGGCCAACGACTCGGCGTACGGGCTAGGTGCGGGGCTGTGGACGTCGGATCTGTCGCGCGCGCATCGTGTCTCGCGCCGGCTGCGTAGCGGGCTGGTCTGGGTCAACTGCTACATGGACGGCGATATCACGGTGCCGTTCGGCGGCGTCAAGCAGTCGGGGTTCGGCCGCGACAAGTCGTTGCACGCGCTGGAGAAGTACCAGGACCTGAAGACGACCTGGATCCGGCTCGAGTAGTTGCTGCGGCCTGTCGGCGCACCGGCGACCTCATCAATCCATCGCCGCGTGCGCCAGGCTGTCGTCGGCGTGCTTCGCGCCGGGGCGGATCATCAGGATCAGCGGCACCACCACCAGGGTGGCGATGAACATCGCCTTGAAGTCGTTCAGATAGGCGATCATCGCCGCCTGCTGGTTGATGGTCTGGTTCAGCACCGCGATGTCGATCCGCGAGCCATGCGTGAGCATCGACTGCAGCGCGGGGTTGTACGGGTTGATATGCGTGACCAGGTCGCTGTGCGCCACCTGCGCGTTGCGGGTCATCATGGTCTGGATCAGCGAGATGCCGATGCTGCTGCCGATATTGCGCATCAGGCTATATGTGGCCGTGCCATCGGCGCGCAGGGACGGCTCCAGTGTGGAGAACGTCAGCGCCGACAGCGGCACGAACACGAGCCCCAGGCCGAAGCCCTGGATGATGCCCGGTACGACGATATCCGACATCGACAGCACCACGGTGTAGCCCATCATCTGCCACAGTGCGAAGGCGGAGATCAGGAAGCCGGCCAGCAGGAGCAGCCGCGCATCCACGCGCCGCAGCAGGCGGCCCGCCAGCATCATCGCGATCATCGTGCCCAGCCCGCTTGGCGCGGTAACCAGCCCGGTGGTGGCCACCGGATAGCCCATCAGGTTCTGCAGCATCGGCGGCAGCAGCGCGCGGGTGGCATACATGACCGCGCCGATCACGAAGATGAAACAGGCCCCGGTGACGAAATTTCGGTCCTTGAGCAGCGCGGAACGGAAGAACGACTTTTCGCCGGCTGTGGCTGTATGGATCAGGAAGTAGGCGAAGGCGATCACGCAGATCAGCGCCTCGATGCGGATTTCGAGCGAGCCGAACCAGTCAAGTTGTTCGCCGCGGTCCAGCATGGCCTGCAACGCCCCGATAGCGAGACTCAGCGTGGCGAAGCCGAACGCGTCGAACCTCATGCTGCGCGCCGGGGTGCGGTTCGGTAGCGAGGCCAGCACGCCGAACAATGCGAACAGGCCGATCGGCACGTTGATGAAGAACACCCAGCGCCAGTTGTAGCTGTCGGTCAGCCAGCCGCCCAGTGTGGGCCCGAGAATCGGCCCGACCATCACGCCCATGCCCCACACGGCCATGGCCTGCCCCTGGCGCGACGGTGGATTGATATCGAGCAGGATCGACTGGGACAGCGGCACCAGCGCCGCCCCAAAAACCCCTTGTAGCAGCCGCGCGGCGACGATCTGGGTGAGGGAGTCCGCCATCCCGCACAGCGCCGAAGCCACGGTAAATCCGCCGATGGAGATAGCCAGCAGTCGCTTGACGCCGAGCTGGTCGGACAGCCAGCCGGTCAGCGGCGTGGCGATGGCTGCGGCGACGATATAGGACGTCAGCACCCACGTGATTTCGTCCTGCGAGGCCGAAAGCGTACCCTGCATGTGCGGCAGGGCGACGTTGGCGATGGTGCTGTCGAGCGTCTGGATCAGCGTGGCCAGCATGATCGAAAGGGTGATCATCGGCCGGTTGAGCGGGGCAGCGGCGGGCTGTGCCGAGGCGGAAACCACGGAGGACATTGGGGGAAGTCTGGAAGGGCTGGCGCAGAATAATAAGCGTGCTTATTATAATCATGGACTGGCGTTTTTGGGCGATCACGCGAGTCATGGACGGCCAGAAAAGCGGATCGAGCGCCCCGACTCCCTATAATCGCGCGATGGAAACAAATCTTGAAAGGCGCTTCGGCTTTCTCGTGGCGGACGTTGGCCGGCTGACCGGCAGGCGATTTGACGAGTTGTCCCGCGCGACGCTAGATCTGACGCGTGCGCAGTACCGTGCGCTTGCGTGTCTGACGCACTATGGGGAAATCAATCAGGCCTGCCTGGCGGACCTGATGGAAGTGGCGCCGATTTCGGCCGGGCGACTGCTGGACCGCATGGAGGAGGGTGGCTGGATCGTGCGCCGGCCCAATCCGGCGGACCGCCGCGAACGCATGGTCAGCGTGACGGAAAAGGCGGAGCAGGCACTGCATGCCGCGCGCGAGGTGGGGGATGTGGTGACATCGGAGGCGCTCAACGGCTTCAACGCCGAAGAGGCGGAGCAATTCATCGGCTTTCTGCAGCGCGCCCGGGGGAATCTGTCGAAGCCGGCCCTGGCCCAGACGCAAGCGCAAGCGCAAGCGCAGGCACAGGCGCAGGGAAAGTAACCACCACGGTCAGGCCGCCGCCCGGCGTGCTTTCCAGCGCGACGGCGGCGCCATGAATGCGGGCGATCTCCCGCACGATCGACAGCCCCAGGCCGCTGCCATCGCGGCTGGCGCTCGACTCTCCACGATAGAAACGCTTGAAGATCGACTCGCGCTCGAACGCGGGCACGCCGGGACCGTTGTCCTCCACGGCCAGCCGATGCCCGTCGACGCGCACCGTGACCATCGCGCCGGCGCCCGCATAGCGGATAGCGTTGTCGATCAGATTCCCAAGCAGTTCCTGCAGCAGTTCGGTCTGGCCGTCGATGTCGGCTGGGCCGCGACCCTCGAAACCCAGGTCCACCCCCGCGCGCCGGGCCAGCGGCGCCCATTCAAGCGCCACGTTCTGCGCCAGCACATCCAATCGCAGGCGCCGCAGCGTGGGCGCGTAGCCGCTGTCTGGTTCGAGCCGCGACAGCGACAGCAACTGGGCGACTTCCTTGGCGGCCTGCTGCACGGATCCATGCAGCCGCTCGACGTGCGCGCGCACGCTCGGCAGGTCCTTCTCGCGCAGCGCGAGTTCCGATTCGGCCTGGATGATGGCCAACGGCGTCTTGAGCTGGTGCGCGGCATCGGCAAAGAAGCGCTTGCGGCCTTCGATCATGCGGTGCAGCCGGGCCACGTACTGGTTCACTGCGGCCACCAGTGGCTTCATTTCGACCGGCAACGCGGTGTCTTCCAAGGGTTCCAGATCGTCGGGGCCGCGTGCGGACATGGCGTCGGATAGCCGCTGCAGCGGCAGCAGGCCCCGCCGCACGCCAAGCCAGACGATGCCCAGCGCCAGGCTGATCAGCATCAGTTCCTGTAGCAGCGAGCCGATCAGGATGTCGCTGGCAAGCTGCTCGCGCGGCTCGGTCGATTCGGCCAGCAGCACCCAGACCATTTGCGTGCGGGCCGAGCGGACGTCGTGCAGCGGCAGTGGCATGGCTGCCATGCGGACGGGCACGCCAAGGTACTCGGCGTCGTAGAACCGGGTGCGATAGAGCGAATTCACCGGTCCTTCCGGCATCGGCAGCCCTTCATAGCCGGTGATCGTGGTGCCACGCTCGTCGCGGATCTGGTAGTAGACGCGCGAGCCATCCTCGGCGTCGAAGACTTCCAGGGCCAGATTGGGGATTTCCACTTCGACGCGCCCGTCGCGCAGCGAAATCCCTTCGCGCATGGACTTGAGCGACGCGGCCAGCGTGCGGTCGAATGCCTGGTGGGCCGCGGACATCGCGCGCCGATCGGTCAGCCACGCGTCGAATGCCAGCAGCCCCAGCAGCGGTATCAGCAGCCAGAGCGTGATCTGCAGCCTCAGGCTGCCTGTTTTCATTGGTGCACGTCCGTCGTGGCGGTGTCGCGTGATTCCAGCAGATAACCAAGCCCGCGAAGCGTGACGATGCTCACGCCGCTGCCTTCCAGCTTCTTGCGCAGGCGGTAGACGTAGATTTCGATGGCGTCGGCATTGACCGACTCATCGATGCCGAAGATCTTCTCCGACAGCGCGGCCTTGTTGACGGCACGGCCATCGCGCATCAGCAGCACTTCCAGCACGGCGCGTTCACGTCCCGTGAGTTGCAGCAGTTCACCGTTCAGCGTGAAGGCGCGGCTCACGCTGTCATAGCGCAGCGGGCCGCATTCAAGCGCGGTGCGGTCATGGCCGTGGCTGCGACGGATCAGCGCGCGCGCCCGGGCTTCCAGTTCGTTCAGCGCGAATGGTTTGGCCAGGTAGTCGTCGGCACCCAGGTCCAGCCCGCGCACGCGGTCTTCCACCGAGCCATGCGCGGTCAGGATCAGCACAGGTACCGGGTTGCGCCGCTGACGCAGCCGACGCAGCACTTCCAGGCCGTCCAGACGGGGCATGCCGATGTCGAGGATGGCCAGGGCGTAGTCCTGCGTGGTCAGCAGATGGTCGGCGCTGGCGCCGTCATGCATGCAGTCGACGGCAAAGCCACTCTGGCTCAGGGAATCCACCAGTGATTCGGCCAGTTTGAGATTGTCTTCGGCAAGCAGGATACGCATGGGAGGGATACAGCGGGCAGGTCTAAGTCTTGTCTCGGGCGAACCAGTGTCGCGCGACGAGTGATACCTGCATTGGGTCCGGTATGCCTAGTTAGGGAAATCCCGATCGTGGTGCATAACCCACGCCGCAGATACCCACGAATCGAAAGCGAACTGAAAGTGAGGCCCAAATACCATCCGTGCCGTTCCACAACTACAAGCAGACAAAGGAGACTTGTATGAAACGGAAGGCATTGGCCCTGGCTACGTTGGGTTGCGTGGCATCGGGTGGCGCAGCAGCTCAGTCGAGCGTGACCCTGTACGGTCTGGTCGATTCGGGTATCGAGTACGTGAGCCACGCAGGGCCAACCGGCAGCTCGGTGGTCAAGATGACGTCGGGCGGCAAGAACACGTCGCGTTGGGGTCTGCGCGGCACTGAAGACCTTGGCGGCGGGCTGAAGGCAATCTTCACGCTGGAATCCGGCATTGCCCTCGACACCGGCAAGCTCGACACGGACAACACGCTGTTCGATCGTCGCGCCTGGGTGGGCCTGCAGGACAAGACGCTGGGCAGCATCCGCATGGGCCGTGACTTCACCACGACCTATGACTTCATGCTCCCGTTCGACCCGATGGGTTACGCGCCGAACTATTCGTGGGCCACGTCGGCCACCGCCACGGGCGGCCGCAAGGACGGCATGTTCTCCCGCTCCACGAACGTGCTGCGCTACGACGGCAAGTTCGGTCCGGTCAAGGTGGGCGGCACGATGGCGATGGGCGAAGTGCCTGGCAGCTTCAAGAGCTCGTCCAAGTACGACCTGGGCGTGGGCTATGAAGCTGGCAAGTTTGCCGCAGCACTGACCTGGGATCGCCAGAACGGCGCGGGCACCAGCACCACGCCGGCTGACAGCGTCGACTACATCCAGGGCATCCACGCTGGCGCCAGCTACGACTTCGGTTCGCTGTCCGTCTACGCGGGCTACCGGAACTACCGCAAGACGTTCACGACGTCGGCCGCCAAGCAGCTCAGCGACATGTACTGGCTGGGCGCCGCGTACGACTTCACGCCGGCCTTCACGCTGTACGGCGCGATCTACAAGCAGAACATCAAGGGCGACACCGACGCAGATCCGATCCTGTTCTCGCTGCGTGCCCAGTACAATCTTTCCAAACGCACCATGGCCTATCTGTCCGCCGGCTATGCCAAGGCGCGCAATGGTCAGAACGTGAGTGTCTCGCGTGACAATATTGGCTATGCCAATAACCAGGTCGGCGTGACGGCGGGTCTGCAGCACCGCTTCTGATCTCGCTTTCTGATCGTTGTTTTCGACCGTCGTGGTGGACGGTCGCCCGGCGGTGCGAGGGGCTCGCGCCGCCGGTTTTTGCGTTTTTTTGCGTTTGCGGCCCAGCCGAATTTCTTTTCAGCCCAGCAGGCCATGCCGCTCGTGCCATTCCCTCAGGGACTCGGCCGGCCATGTGCGGGCGTGCCGGTGTCCCTTGCCGCGTGGCACGTCGACCCAGGGGGCTGCGTAATCGAGCGCTGCCTCGATGACTTCGGGGGGCTTCGGCAGCGGCGTGTCGATGGCGCTCGCGTTCGGGTGCACCAGCTCAGGCCAGCGCGGATCCCACAGCCATAGCGGGCTGCCGCATTTCAAGCAGAAATGCCGGAACGCCTTCGATCGCACCGGCCGCTTGCCGGGCTCGCGTATGACCGCGTGAAACCGTCCGACATGGGTCTTGCCGCGCACGCGCAGCGTGCTGGCATCTCCACCGAGATTGATCCCGTATCCGCCACCGCCGCCAGTCTTGCGGCAGATCGAGCAATGGCAATGCATAAACGGGTAGGGCGAATCCGATTCCAGGCTGAACCGCACGGCGCCGCACTGGCATGAGCCTTCGAGATGCATGTACCCTCCGGGAATGGGGTGTCGATGTGATCCAGTGTGGGTGACGCGATGCGGGGATTCAAGGCGGAACGTCCGCATTTCGGGTCACGCTCAAGGCTCGTCCTGGATCCAGAGAGGCATTGTCAGTGGATGCCGGCGTGAATATGATGGGGCGTTCATCGCCACGAAGCGAATGTAACGACGCGGCTCCAGTGGTGCGCCGACCGGGTGACTATTTCTCCCACTGAAATGATCAGACCCGGCCGATTGACCTGACATGGAAGACGGCAACCATGGAATTGTTACTCCAGGCAGTGCTATTCCTCGCATCGGCCCTTGTGGTGGTGCCGCTCTCCATCAGGCTCGGGTTCGGTTCCGTCCTCGGCTATCTGGTCGCCGGGATGCTCATCGGTCCCTCCGCGCTCGGGTTCGTCACGGATGTCAATGCCGTGCTGCATATTGCCGAGCTCGGCATCATGCTGATGATGTTCATCATCGGCATCGAGATGGACGTTCGAAAACTCTGGAACCTGCGGCGATCGATCTTTGGCCACGGCGGTGCCCAGGTTCTGCTTTGCGCGGTACTGCTGGCTCTCGCTTTCATCGCTTTCGGGGTGAACTGGCGCGTCGGGGTTGCCGCCGGCTTCGCGCTGTCCCTGTCGTCGACGGCGATGGTGATTGCGATTCTGGAGCAGCGCGGGCTGATGCAGGCGCCGATTGGCCGGGCGAGCTTTGGCATCCTGTTGTTCCAGGACATGGCCGCCATCCCGATGATTGCGCTGTTGCCGCTGCTTTCCCCCGCACCGGCCACTACCAACACGATCGCGGGGTGGATCGTCGCGCTCGAGGCGCTGGGCATGCTGGCTGCCGTGGTGTTTGGCGGAACCATTCTGCTGCGGTATCTGTTGCCGATCATCCGACGCAGCGGCACGCGGGACATGGTGACCGTATTCGCGCTGCTCTGGGTGATCGGCATCGCGTTGCTGATGCAAAGCGTGCATCTGTCGATGTCCCTGGGCGCGTTCGTGGCGGGGGTGTTGCTGGCGGGCTCCGACTGCCGCGAGGAAATCGAGGCGGACATCAGCCCCATCAAGGGCGTATTGCTCGGCCTTTTCTTCATGGCCGTGGGCATGTCGATCAAGTTCGATGTCCTGGCAAGCAAGCCGTTCCTCGTTGCCGTACTGCTCCTGGTGCTGCTGGTCGCCAAGATATCAGGCCTGCTTTTCCTCGCAAGGCAGATTCAGTTGCCGCGTGGGGACCGAGTCTACTTTGCGGTGCTTCTTTCACAGGGTGGCGAGTTCGCGTTCGTCGTGATGGCCGTGGCCGAGGCGGCACGCCTGTTGAATGGCGAGCAGGCGTCCATCGTGACCGCCGTGGTGGCGCTATCCATGGCCGCTACGCCGCTGTTGCTGATGGCGTTGCGCAAGAAGGAAACGGCGAGGGACGTGGAGCGTCCGCTGCCGGCCGCCAATCGCCATGCTGACGCACCGGATGCCGATCTGCATTGACACTGCATGAGCGCGGGATATCCGCACGATGATGGCCCGAGGGGGCTCGCATCTGGCTTAGATCAGCCGCGCCCCCGGCCAGGCCCCCGACATCACGATATTCCGGACCGAAAGCCGCACCGTCTGCATGATGTCCCAGAGTTCCGGCACAGGTGGCCGGTTCCGTGCCGTGGCCAGCGCTACCTGGCGGGTGACCACCGGATCGACCAGCCGCGCGGAATGCAGGCGGCCTTGCGCGACGCGGTCCGCCACTGCGGCGAATGGCAACAGCGTCGCGCCACAACCGTCCTCGACGAGCCGCATCGACACCGTGTTCGACGCATCGCATTCCAGCGCCATGTTCAGCGTGGTGCCGACCCGTGCGGCCAGCGATTCGGCCAGCACGCGCAGGCCGTGCCCGGTGCTGGGCAGGATCATGGGCACTTCGCCCAGGCGGCGGGCCTGGAACGTCGGCCCGAGATGGCTCCACGACGTGGGCGTGACCAGTGTCAGGTCTTCCTCGAGCAAGATGTCGACCTTGAGCGCGCCTTGCTGCTCAGGCAGGTAGAGCAGGGCGACGTCGATCTCTCCGGCGGCTAGCCACGCCAGAATAGGGCTGGCCAGCCCTTCCACAAAACGCAGCTTTGTTGCCGGAAAGCGTGTCTTTAGCGCGGTGCCGATGGCCGCGAAGGCGGTGTTGGCGATGGTCGGCTGAGCCGCGATCACAAGCTGTGCCGGGCCCTGGGCGGTCGAGGCGCGCACGGCGGCGCGCGCCTCGGTCAGCGTGGCGGCCACCTGCCGCGCGTAGCCCAGCAGCGTATTGCCCGCTTCGGTCAGCACCACGCCGCGGCCGCTGCGATGGAACAGGCGCGTGTCCAGCGACGCCTCGAGCCGAGCGATCTGCCGGCTCACGGTCGACTGGTCCGCGCCCAGTTCCAGCGCCGCGCGCGAAATGCTCTGCGTGTTGGCCACGCAGATAAAGCACGCGAGATCGTCGGAGTTCAGTGCCGACATCAGCCTTTGGTCGGAGCGTTGGTCGGCTTGTCACCGATCGCGAACGACGACATGTGCTCGATCGCCTTGACCAGTCCCGAGTGATCCCAGCCCGCGCCGCCCTGCGCCACGCACACGTTGAACAGTTGCTGGCACGATGCGGTGTTAGGCAGGCCCAAACCGAGCGCCTTGGCAGTGGACAGCGCGAGATTCAGGTCCTTCTGATGTAGCTCGATGCGGAACCCCGGTTCGAAGGTGCGCTTGATCATGCGCTCGCCGTGCACTTCCAGAATGCGCGAACTCGCAAAGCCGCCCATCAGCGCCTGCCGCACGCGTGCCGGATCGGCGCCGGCCTTGGCAGCCAGCACCAGCGCCTCGCTGACAGCTTCGATCGTCAGCGCGACGATGACCTGATTCGCCACCTTGGCCACCTGTCCGTCGCCGGCATTGCCGACCAGCGTGATGTTCTTGCCCATCAGTTGCAGCAGCGGCAGCACCTTGTCGAAAACATCCTGCTTGCCACCGGCCATGATCGACAGCGTGGCGGCCTTCGCGCCAACCTCGCCGCCGGAAACTGGCGCGTCGACGTAGTCGCAGCCGAGCTTCTCGATGCGTGCCGCGAATTCGCGCGTCTCGATTGGCGAGATCGAGCTCATATCCACTACGATCTTGCCCGGGGACAGGCCCTCGGCCACGCCCTGTTCGCCGAACAGCACGCGGGCGACGTCGGGGGTGTCCGGCAGCATCAGGAAGATGACGTCGGCCTGCCGCGCCACATCGGCCGCACTGGCGCACGACTGGACGCCCGCATCCAGCAACGCCTGCGGCACACCGCTGCGCGTATGAGCATGGACGGCGTGGCCGCCCGTTTGCAGATGCAGCACCATGGGCTTGCCCATTACGCCGAGTCCGATAAATCCGATCTTGCTCATGTCGATATCCGGTTGAAGGGGGTTCACACGGTAAAGCGCTCGCGCAACGCGCGTGCCGCGTCGCGCAGCAGTGCGTTGTCGATACCCACCGCAACAAAATGCGCGCCCATGTCCAGGTAGCGCTTGGCGTCGGCTTCCACGGGCGTCAGCGTGCCAATGGCCTTGCCGGCGCGGTTAGCTGCTTCATAGATCTGCCGCACGGCTGCCTGCACCTCAGGATGGTTCGGGTTGCCCAGATGCCCGTAGGCCGCGGCCAGGTCGTTGGGGCCGATGAAGATGCCGTCAACGCCGGGTTCCGCGCAGATTTCGTCGGCCGCTTCCACGCCCTTGCGGCTTTCGATCTGTACCAGCACGCAGATATTGTCGTTGATGGTCTTGAAGAAGTCCGGCAACGTGCCATAGCGGTTCTGGCGCTGCGCGCCGGAGACGCCACGGATGCCGTCAGGCGGGTAGCGCGTGGCGCGCACGGCACGACGGGCTTCTTCCGCCGATTCCACGAACGGAATCAGGAAATTGTAGAAGCCGATATCGAGCAGCCGCTTGAGCATCACTGGGTCGTTCCACGGCGGGCGAACCACCGGCGCGCTGGTGCTGTCCTTGAGCGCCATGAGCTGCGGCATGAACGTCAGCACGTCATTGGGCGAGTGTTCTCCGTCGAGCAGCAGCCAGTCAAATCCGGCCAGACCGATGATCTCGGTGGTCACGGGCTGGCCCAGCGAGCTCCACAGGCCAATCAGGCGCTTTCGCGCGAGCACGTCGGCCCGGAAACGGTTTGGCAAGGGGGTGATCTGCGGCAGATGTTGGGTCATGCGGTTGCTCCTGGTTCAATCGGTCGCCAGCGCGGAGACCGGCCCCGGCGACTTGCCACGCGCCTGCAGCACGCGAGCGGCGGCATCGTCCAGCTGGGCCAGCGTGCTGCTGTCCACGGGGATGAAATCGGCGCGGGTGCGGCGCCATTCGCGTTCCGTGTCGCCGGGCAGGCGGATCTGGTCATTGCCTGGCTGCAGCCGTGACGCCTTGACCCATTCGACAAACGCCTCGACCTCGTGGCCGAAGGTGGTGCTGCTGCCCAGTCGTGCCGGATCGAAGATGATCGCCAGCATGTTGTTCCACACCGCATGTTCGTGCGTGAGCGTCTCCGGACGGATCGTATGGCCACCGGTCACCGCCGCGCCGAGCAGTTCGCACATCACGGCCAGCACGTAGCCCTTGTGCTCGCCGAACGTGCGCAGCGCGCCCTGCGGGCCGCCGGCGCCCGGGAACATGACCGAGGGGTCGTCGGTGGGGTGGCCGTTCGGGTCCATCAAGGAGCCCGGCGGCACCGGCACGCCCTTGTTGTGGGCCACGCGTACCTTGCCAAGCGCGATGGCGCTGGTGGCGAAGTCGAGCACCAGAGGCGGCTGCGCGGGTAGCGGCACGCCGATCGTGAACGGATTGGTGCCGAAGCGCGCGTCGTAGCCGCCGTGTGGCGCGACGATTGGCTTGGAGAGGACGTTGACGAAATGGATCGAGATCATGCCGGCTGCCGTGGCCTGCTCGGCCCAGTGGCCGACCCGGCCCAGATGGTGCGAGCGGCGCAGGCCAAGCACGCAGACACCATGCTCGCGGGCACGTTCGATGCCCATCCCCATGGCCTGTTCGGTCACCGCCTGGCCCATGCCGCGATTGCCGTCCAGGCTCAGGATGCCGCCCGATTCGTGCACCACGCTGACCTTCTGGTTGAGCTGGAGCTGATCGCCTTGCCACGACATCACGTACTTCGGGATCATCCCCACGCCGTGAGAGTCGTGGCCCGACAGGTTGGCGCCCACGAGGTGATCGGCGGTCAGCCGGGCCTCGCGGGCATCGGAGCCTGCCGCCAGCCAGAGATCGACCACCCACTGATGCAGGCCGGCGGTCGGAATACGGTGTTCACTCATGCTTACTCCAGGTGAATATTGGCCACCTTGATCAGGTTTGCCCATTTGGCAACTTCGCTTTTCTGGAAGTTGCCCAGTTCGGTGGGGCCGGCGCCCGAGGGTTCGATGCCCATCCCTGCCAGCTTGCTGCGCACATCGGGCTGGCGAATGATCTTGCCAATCTCGCCGGAGAGCTTGTTGATGATCGGCATCGGTGTGCCAGCCGGCGCGAAGATCGCTTGCCATGACACGATTTCATAGCCGGACAGGCCGGGGGCGGACTCGGCCATGGTCGGCACGTCGGGCAGTTCCGGCGCGCGCTTTGCGCCCGTCGTGGCCAGCGCGCGGAACTTGCCGGCCTGGATCATCGGCATCGCCGCCACGCTGTTCTCGAACACGATGTCGACCTGGTTGCCCAGCAGCGCCTGCACAGCCTGGCTGCTGCCTTTGTAGGGAACATGGGTCATGCGCAGCCCGGCCATGTTGGCGAACAGTTCGGCTGCCAGATGCTGCGACGTGCCATTGCCCGACGACCCGAAGTTGACCGAGCCCGGCTTGGCCTTGGCCGCGGCGATCACGTCCTGCACGCTCTTCCATGGGCTGTTGGCATTGACCACCAGCACGTTCGGCAGGGTGCCGATCAGTGCCACAGGCTGGAAGTTCTTGACCGGGTCATACGGCATCTTCGGATACAGGCTGATATTGATCGCGTGGGAGCTGATCGTGCCGCCGAGCAGGGTATAGCCATCGGGGGCGGCCTTGGCCACGTAGTCCGAACCGATGTTGCCGCCCGCGCCAGCGCGGTTTTCCACCACGATCGACTGGCCCAGCGTCTGCGACAGGCGCTGCCCGATCAGGCGGCCCAGCAGATCGGTAGTGCCACCCGCCGCGAATGGCACCACGTAGGTGATGGGCTTGCTGGGCCAGTGATCGGCAGACTGCGCGCCGGCCTGCGTGGCGATGGTCATGCATCCGGCACAAAGCACGGCCAGCATGGGCCGCATCCGACGATGGGTGAAAAACATTGCGTTGTCTCCTGTTACGCGAACGGGTGGGTACGGCGTTGCGGTACGATATTCGCTGTGTTTTCTTCTTGTTCTGCCTGTCGGTTCCGTGGACAGATCCGGGCGTCTTGTTCCGCGCCTCGCCAGCAAATCTACACGCGCGAGTGCCACGCTGACTTGCAAAATCCGCATAACAGAAATGCACGATAGACCGCGCGAGGGCGCGCGTCAAACGGAACAATCGCAGACATTCCATCGCAGGCTTTCGATATGACCGCTAACGCTTCTTCCCCCGTCGCCCGCACTGGCGGACGTGTCCTCGTCGATCAACTTCGCATCCACGGCACCGAGCGCATTTTTTGCGTGCCGGGGGAGAGCTTTCTGGATGTTCTGGACGCGCTGCATGACCAGCCGGCGATCGACCTGATCGTCACCAAGCACGAAGGGGCGGCCGCCAACATGGCGGAGGCGGACGGCAAGCTGACCGGGCGTCCCGGCATCTGCTTCGTGACGCGCGGGCCGGGCGCCACGCACGCAAGCTGCGGCGTGCATATCGCCGCGCAGGATTCCACGCCGATGATCCTGTTCGTTGGCCAGATCGCGCGCGAGCACAAGGGACGGGAAGCGTTCCAGGAAGTGGATTACGCCGCGGTCTTCGGCTCGATGGCCAAGTGGGCGGCCGAGATCGACGATCCCGCGCGGATTCCGGAGATGGTGGCCCGTGCCTTCCAGGTGGCTACGTCGGGCCGTCCCGGTCCGGTGGTGCTGGCATTGCCGGAGGACGTGCTCGACAACATGGTGGAGTGCGTCGACGCAGCGCCGTATCGCGCGGTGGCAGCGGCCCCGCGTGCCGAAGATGCCCAGGCGCTGGCCTCGGCCCTGCGCGCGGCGGAGCGTCCGCTCGTGATCGCCGGTGGCGCCAACTGGACGGAAGCCACTGTGCGCGACTTCGCGGCCTTCGTGCACGCATGGGATTTGCCGGTGGCCTGCGCCTTCCGCCGCCAGGACGTGCTCGACAATCGTGATCCGCATTACGTCGGGCACCTGAGCCTGGGCGTCAATCCGAAGCTTGCCGAGCGCGTGGAAACCGCCGATCTGATCGTCGCATTCGGCACGCGCCTCGGGGACATCGCTACCGATGGCTACACGATGCTCGATGTGCCGCGTCCGAAGCAGAGGCTCGTGCATATCCATGCCGACAGCTTCGAACTGGGTCGCGTCTACCAGGCCGCGCTGCCGATCCATGCCGGGGTGGAACCCGGCGCGGCGATGCTCGCATCGCTGCAGCCGCCAGCGCAGGTACCGTGGAAGTCGTGGACGGCGGGCGCGCGCGCGGATCACGAGGCCTTTGTCACACCGCCGAAGCCGCATTCAGAATTGAGCGGCGTGAATATGTCCGCCGCGATTTCGCACCTGAGCAGCGTGCTGCCCGAGGATTCGGTCGTGACCAACGGTGCAGGCAACTATGCCGTCTGGCTCCACCGCTTCTACGCCTACAAGCGCCCCCGTACAGAGCTGGCGCCGACCTGTGGCGCGATGGGCTATGGCCTGCCGGCGGCGATCGCGGCCAAGCTGCGTCATCCCGAAAAGACCGTGGTCTGTCTGGCCGGCGACGGCTGCTTCCTGATGTACCCGCAGGAGATCGCCACCGCTGCGGCGCATGGCGTCAACCTGATCGTGGTGGTGGTCAACAACCGCATGTACGGCACGATCCGGATGCATCAGGAGCGCCGCTACCCGGGCCGTCAGAGCGGCACGACGATCGTCAATCCGGATTTCGTCGGCATGGCACGCGCCTGCGGCGCTTGGGCAGAGCGCGTGGAGAAAACCGAGGATTTCGCGGCGGCCTTCGAGCGGGCCCGCAATGCCGGCAAGCCAGCCGTGCTGGAACTGTTGACTGACCCGCTTCAGATTACGCCCGCCATGCGGGTGACCGAAATGCCGACCTGAAATCGGATCGGCCAATAAGGTCGGAAACGTCGGAAAGGTTGGGTTGCTCCGACTGATCCTAGAAGAGCGTTGCCTGCGGCCGGACTTCGTGTCCGGCCGTTTTCATTTGGGCAGCCGGCTGGTTCAGGATCTGGCGAATCTGCGCCAGATAGCGCTCGCCCACGGCGCGATGGGTCTTGCGCGCTTCCTCGGCGAAGCTTCGGCGCGATGGCGCCCGGATATTGAGCAGCCGGCAGATGGTGGAAAGATAAGGCTTCTTCCCATCCGCCGCGACGCGCCGGGCGGCAGACATCAGGGCGGCATCGCCAATCCGGCCTCGCAGCCACACCAGTACCTGTCGGTCGTATTCGTTTTGCACACGGATCAGGTGTTCCATCTGATACCTCCGAGAATTCCTGGGACTGTTCATCCATACAGTTACTGTAAATATATACAGTGATCGGGAATTTTCAAGGGAGGCAGTATAGGGATCCTGGTCGTGGGGTGGCCGGCATCAGCCTTCGCCCCCCTTAACGTCCCGAAATAGGGGAGATAGCGGCAAATAGTGCCCATAACTGCCCTGCAGTCCAGTGCCATGAAGCTGGGGATCAATCGGTGTCGCTCAGAAATGGCGGGTTTCATGATTGAACTTATGAATTTCATTCCTGAAACCATCGCATCAAACCACTGCGATTGATATTTCCTGACAAATCAACGAGATACGCGCGGCGTTGCCTTGTGGCCCGCTTTTTGCGTTTTCGCCCCCAGCAGACGCACACGTGAATGCGCGCGCAAGTTGATCGTCAATCCCGCTCACCGTGCAGTGCCGACGGGCTGATCTTCGACTTCTCCGGCGAGGGCAGGACCTGCCCACCGCCGTCTTCTGACTTCTGGCCATCGCGTGTCCCCACGCCTGGCCTGTTCGCTTAGGTTGCATGCCCCATGGACTTCGCCCCGATCAAGTCGTTGTTGATTGCCAACCGTTCCGAGATCGCGATTCGCGTGATGCGGGCCGCCGCCGAGATGAGCATCCGCACAGTCGCCATCTACTCGAAAGAGGACCGGCTCGCACTTCACCGCTTCAAGGCCGATGAAAGCTATCTGGTTGGCGACGGCAAGAAGCCGCTGGCGGCTTACCTCGATATCGAAGGCGTTCTGCGGATCGCGCGGCAGGCCAAGGTCGACGCGATTCACCCGGGCTATGGTTTTCTGTCCGAGAACCCGGACTTCGCCCAGGCGGTCATCGACGCCGGCATTCGCTGGATCGGGCCATCGCCGGAAGTCATGCGGATGCTCGGCAACAAGGTGGCGGCGCGTAATGCGGCCATTGCGGCGGGTGTGCCCGTCATGCCGGCGACCGATCCGCTGCCGCTCGATCTGGCCGAGTGCAAGCGCCTGGCGGCCGGCATTGGCTATCCGTTGATGCTCAAGGCAAGCTGGGGCGGTGGCGGCCGTGGCATGCGGGTGCTGGAGAGTGAACAGGACCTGGAGCCTTCGCTGGCGGCGGCCCGTCGCGAGGCGCTGGCTGCGTTTGGCAACGACGAGGTGTACCTGGAGAAGCTGGTGCGCAATGCGCGCCACGTCGAGGTGCAGATCCTGGGCGACACGCACGGCAATCTCGTGCATCTGCACGAGCGTGACTGCACGGTGCAGCGGCGCAACCAGAAGGTTATCGAACGCGCGCCTGCGCCATACATGGACGCTGTCGGTCGCGCGTCACTGTGCGACGCGGCGCTGCGCCTGATGGGCGCGGTCGGCTATTCGCACGCTGGCACGGTGGAATTCCTGATGGATGCGGACACGAACAAGTTCTACTTCATCGAGGTCAATCCACGTATCCAGGTGGAACACACGGTCACCGAAATGATCACGGGGATCGACATCGTCAAGGCGCAGATCCGCGTCACGGAAGGCGGCCGGATCGGCATGACCGAAGACACGCTCGACGCGAACGGCGATATCACCACGCGCGCGGCGGGCGTGCCGCCGCAGGCCCAGATTCCGCTCAATGGCCACGCGCTGCAATGCCGGATCACGTCCGAGGACCCTGAGAATGGCTTCCTGCCGGACTATGGCCGACTCACCGCGTATCGCAGCGCGGCCGGCTTCGGGGTGCGCCTGGATGCCGGCACCGCCTATGGTGGCGCGGTGATTACGCCGTACTACGATTCCCTGCTGGTCAAGGTCACCACCTGGGCGCCGACGGCCGCCGAGTCGATCCGCCGTATGGATCGCGCCCTGCGCGAGTTCCGCATTCGCGGGGTGTCCTCTAACCTGCAGTTCCTGGAGAACGTCATCAACCATCCCGCGTTTGGGAGCGGTGACGTCACCACGCGCTTTATCGACCTGACGCCGGAGCTGCTGGCCTTCACGAAACGGCGTGATACCGCCACCAAGCTGCTGAGCTATCTGGGCGACGTCAGCATCAACGGTCATCAGGAAATGACGGGCCGCGCGGTGCCGCAGTTGCCGCTTCCGAGGCCTGTCCTGCCGGCTACCGACACCACCAGACCGCTTCCGCTCGGCACGCGCGATCGACTGCGCGAGCTGGGCGCGGAGAAATTCGCAAGCTGGATGCTGGATCAGAAGCAGGTGCTGCTGACTGACACCACCATGCGCGATGCGCACCAGTCGTTGTTCGCTACGCGTATGCGCACGGCGGACATGCTGCCGATCGCGCCGTTCTACGCCAGCGAGCTGTCGCAACTGTTTTCGATGGAGTGCTGGGGCGGCGCCACGTTCGACGTGGCCTTGCGCTTCCTGAAGGAAGACCCGTGGCAGCGCCTGGCGCAACTGCGCGAGCGCGTGCCCAACATCCTGTTCCAGATGCTGCTGCGCGGCTCGAATGCCGTCGGTTACACGAACTACGCGGACAACGTGGTGCGTTTCTTCGTCAAGCAGGCCGCCAGTGCCGGCGTGGACGTGTTCCGCGTGTTCGATTCATTGAACTGGGTGCGCAACATGCGCGTGGCGATCGACGCCGTAGGCGAAACCGGCGCGCTGTGCGAGGGCGCGATTTGCTATACGGGCGATCTGTTCGACGGCTCCCGTCCCAAGTACGACCTGAAGTACTACGTGGGCATTGCCCGCGAACTGCAACGCGCTGGCGTGCACGTGCTTGGCATCAAGGACATGGCGGGTATCTGCCGTCCCCAGGCTGCGGCGGCGCTGGTCAAGGCGCTGAAGGAAGAGACCGGGCTGCCCGTGCATTTCCACACGCACGATACCAGCGGCATTTCCGCGGCATCGGCACTGGCCGCGATCGAGGCGGGCTGCGATGCCGTCGACGGCGCGCTGGACGCGATGAGCGGGCTCACGTCGCAACCGAACCTGTCGAGTATCGTCGCCGCGCTGGCCGGCAGCGAGCGCGATCCCGGGCTCAGTCTGGACCGCCTGCACGAAGCGTCGATGTATTGGGAGGGCGTGCGCCGCTACTACGCGCCGTTCGAGTCCGAAATTCGCGCTGGTACTGCCGACGTCTATCGCCACGAGATGCCGGGCGGCCAGTACACGAACCTGCGCGAGCAGGCTCGCTCGCTTGGTATCGAGCATCGCTGGACAGAAGTGTCGCGCGCCTACGCCGACGTCAACCGGATGTTCGGTGACATCGTGAAGGTGACGCCTACGTCGAAGGTGGTTGGCGATCTGGCGCTGATGATGGTGGCCAACGATATGACGGCAGCGGATGTGTGCGATCCGAACAAGGAAGTGGCATTCCCCGAATCCGTGGTGTCGCTGTTCAAGGGCGAACTGGGCTTCCCGCCGGATGGCTTCCCCGCCGAGCTTTCGCGCAAGGTTCTCCGAGGTGAGCCGCCCGCGCCGTACCGTCCGGGCGACCTGATCCCGGCCGTCGATCTCGATGCCGTCCGCGCACAGGGTGAGGCGGCCTGCGAACAGCCGCTCGATGACATGCAACTGGCGTCGTACCTGATGTATCCGAAGCAGACGGTCGAGTACCACGCGCATGTGCGTGCCTATAGCGATACATCGGTACTGCCGACTCCGGCCTATCTGTACGGCCTGCAGCCCCAGGAAGAAGTGGCCGTCGACATTGCGGCGGGCAAGACGCTCCTCGTCTCGCTGCAAGGCACCCACCCCGACGCCGAAGAGGGCGTGATCAAGGTCCAGTTCGAGCTGAACGGCCAGTCGCGCACGGCCCTGATCGAGCAGCGCAGTACGGTCAGCGTGGCCACGGCCCGACAGGGCCGCCAGGTTGCCGATCCCGAGAACCCGTTGCACATCGCCGCGCCGATGCCGGGCTCGATCGTGACCGTGGCGGTGCAGCCCGGGCAGCGCGTGGCAGCCGGCACGACGCTGCTCGCGCTGGAGGCGATGAAGATGGAGACCCACATCGCGGCCGATCGCGACGGCGAGATCGCTGCCGTGCACGTCAAGCCTGGCGACCGCGTGGCAGCGAAGGATCTGCTGATCGAGTTGAAGGGTTAAAGGGTCGAAGGGGGCGGGCGCTAAAGGGAAGGGCATTCGGCCAGACGCAAAAAAGGCCCGCCAAGGCGGGCCTGCAATGACGAAGGAAACCTCCGTCGTGGAGCGTGTCTGGTATGTGCTTGCCGATCAGAAGCGATGGCGGATGCCGATGATCGCTCCGAACTGGTTCTGGCCCGCACCGACCTGTTCGGTGGCGGCCGTCAGCGTGGTCGCGTTGGCGTTCAGCGACGGGCCGAAGCCGGAAAGTCCCATAGCCGATCCGTTGCTGTTCTGGGCGTAGGCGGCAATGGCGTAGAGGTCCGTACGCTTCGAGAACGCATAGGTACCCGAAAGCACGAAGCTGTACGGATCGCCGCTGCTGTTGCGCACGTCGGTGTAGTAGGCTGCGCCGGTCACGGTGACCGCGGGCGTCACCTGGTAGCTCGCGCCAAGCCAGTACAGGTTGGTGCGCAGCGAGCTGGTGGCGAAATCGCCGTAATACCAGCGGTAGCCGGCAAAAGCCCGGCCACGGCCGAAGTTGTAGCTGGCGCCGATGCTGGCGCGGCGCTCGCGATTGTCATCGGTAGCAACGGTGCTGCCGCGCACTTCGTCGTAGACCACGCGCGCCGACAGCGGTCCCGCATCGTAGCCGGCCGCGGCCGACCAGTTGCGGCCAGCCTTGTAGTCGCCCGGAATCTCGCCACCGGCCTTGCTGTCGTAGCCGGTGCTGTAGAACAGCCCGTAGTAGACCGCGCCAAGCTTGCCGGTCAGCTTCAGCGAGTTGTCGGCCCGGCCCGACATCCACTTGTCGTGCATCAGCACCGAGTAGCGCGTAGCGATGGCCATCGGGTCATACGTGAGCGAGAAGTCATAGAGCACGGTCTGATGACGACCCAGCGTCAGCGATCCGTACTGGTTCTGCAGGCCCACGAATGCCTGGCGGCCGAACAGCCGGCCGGCTTGGTTGGCGTTGCCGGTGTCCAGGTCGAATCCGTTCTCCAGCGTGAAGATGGCTTTCAGGCCACCGCCAAGATCTTCGCTGCCACGCAGGCCCCAACGCGAGGTCGACAGGTTCCCGGCCGACAGGCGGACAACGCTGTTGCTACCGCCGGCGGTGTTCGGTACGTGGGTCAGGTATTCCACGCCGGCATCGACGACGCCATAGAGCGTAATGCTGCCGTCGGCGTGGGCCGTGGCGGGCAGGGTGGGCAGAATGGCCAGCGCGGCCAGGCAGGTTATACGGGTCTTCATGCTTCGTGATCCTTGTTATCAGACGCACGCACGCCTCCTTGCGGGCTCGGGCGCGGTGCGGCGTCAGGAATGTAACGAGAGGAGGCGAAGCAAAGAAGAGTGGAATCGGTGACAGTTTGTTCGTGGCTGTGAACAATGCCAGGCGCGTAGTCCGGTTGGGTTTCGAAACTAGTAGCTGACTGGCAGTTTCGATTTTCTCCTATGGACTCGTTGCGAGCCTTCCATTAAAAGCGCTTCTTGCGCCCTCATTCGATCATTGTCAGGAGCTTTTGCCATGCCGTGTGTTGAAGAGAGAACGGATGTCCAATCTGATTGCGCGACGGGGGTGCCACACCTTTTCGCGACCATTGACGCGCTTACCGATCGCGGCGGACGAGTCACCAAAGCTACGAGTGGCTTGACGATTGCAGGTCTGACCGTAGCGCGCGTTGGCGACGCGGTGACGTATCGTGATGGCAGTGAACTGGACAACGGTGACACCATCGCAGGTGGACGCAAGCGGCTCAGTATGGTGTCGTCTCGCGTCTTCACGGTCGGCAAGCGCTCGTCCGTCAATGGTTGATGAGAGGGCCCACATGATCCGCTATTTCCTTGCTCGCGGCGATCGCGCCGGGAGCGCAGTGATTGCCGAAGGCCTTGTGGACGTGACTTGTTCGAACCCGCCGCCTCGGGTGAATGTCGCCACGCTTTATATGAGAACCTACTGCACTGCTTGTAAGCAAGACGGCTTCATCGCGCCAAAAGGACCGCGCTGGCCCGGCACAGCATCCAATGGAAAGCAGTGGGCGCTGAGTGGCGACATCAATGTTTGTCATTGCAACCCGCCTCCGGTTTTCTACGCCAAGCGAGGCATGTCAATGTCGTTTACGGCCGAAGAGGCGGCTGCGCTCGTCGCTTCTCCTCGTCACCCCAACTGGGGCTCGCCAGAAGCAATAGCGAATACCGACGAGAATCTTGAGTGCTATTACGAAATTGTCGACGCGAGAACCGGTAATCCTGTCGAAGGGATGACCTACAAGCTTTCGAGCGACAGCGGGACGCTCGTCGACAGGACTCCGCTGACAGACGGCAAAACTCGGTCCTTTCCGGTGAAGGATCTTCCGAATCTCACTTTCGTGGCATGGCATGCGGGGGATGCACGATGAGCGACGCGATCAATAGGGATCTACGTTTGCTCGCCGCAATCGCCTACGGAGAAGCATCCACAGCCAACGACTCGGACGAAATCGGTGGAATAGCGTTCTCCGTTGCCAATAGGTGCCGCGCGTGGCGAGGGAAGACGGCATCCGAGTTGCGTGTCGTGGACCCAAACTATGCTTTTGCATGGAGCGGCTCAAACCAGCGTTTCAACAAATTGATGTCCACTCACGACGACAAGCTTGATGCGGACGCCGGGATAAAAGTTGCTGTTGAATGGGCTCGGAAAGCGTTGGCAAACGAAGGTCGGGATCCGTCGAATGGCGCGTTTTGGTGGGATGGTCTCGATTTCAAGACTGAGTTCGCGACCCATCCGAAGGCGCAGATAGGATTCAAGTGGGGCGACCCGTCCCACAACATTTTCGGCGTGCCGGAAAACAAACGCTTGTTCGTCAAGCGATGGCGAGTCGTGAACAAAAGAACTGGGAAAATTGTTGATGGGGCCGAACGAGGCCGCTACGACTCGGTATGGGTTTCCACGGCTGCCCATGGCAGCACGATTTTTTGGACCCTGAATCCAGACTACGTGAAAGCGACGGGAGCGAAAGCGTACCGATGAGAATTGCGACGATGCTGGTGGTGGCCTTTGCCACTCCACCAAGCAGCGTTTACGCTGCACAGTCTTACGACAGCTATGATGCGTTTTATTCTTCCCAATCGGGGGCAGTGTTTGATAACCCGGTCTCCGTTGACGCTGACCCTATCGAGCAAAACGCCGGTGTGGTCTATTCCTACCCAGGTAAGCCAGGTATTTTCACGAAGCTGCAGGCTAGAGTAGATCGGAGAACGCTAAGTATCGAACTCTGGAAAGATCGAATGGTAGTTAACGGCAAAGGCTATCGTTTTGTGACCGCCAAAGCGTTTCCAGGAGAGCATGTGTCGGAGATTCCTCCGGAATCTGCCAAGATATTCGTTGCGATGCGTACACACACCCATCCGCCTCTTCTTTGCGTGGAAGGACATGCCAACGCATCAGGCGAAGCGGGAAGTCGATACACGCAGATCTCCCTCTTGATAGACCCGTTAGCTCGCAAGCCGACGTTCCTGCATCTGCCAAGCTTGCTTTCGTCGTGTCAGGCCGTGAGGATGTTGAACGATGGGAAACTGGCATTTCCAAAGAACAGCTACCTATATGACGAGATGCAAAAGGCACGCGTGGGCCTGCTGATGTCGTACTTCACGTTCTTGGACCGGCGCTTCGTCCCGACTTTGAACGAGATCCGGCTCCGATTTGCGCTGCCGGAGATACCGTTTCAGTTTTCCGTTCAGGAGTAGCGCTGGCTCGATCAGGCCTATCGGCGAATTGCTATACCGGGTCGGGTCGAAGCGTCATGCGCGGCGCATCGACGCCACGCATGACTCTAACGATGTCCGCTACTTCTTCAGCAACGGGCACTGCGACTTCGAAGGCGGAATGAACGCCTGGTCTCCAGGCACCGTGGCCAGTAGCTTGTAGTAGTCCCACGGATACTTCGATTCCTCGGGCTTCTTCACTTCGAACAGGTACATGTCGTGCACCATACGACCATCCTCTCGAATGCGTCCGTTTTTTGCGAAGAAGTCGTTGATCGGCGTGGCTTTCATCTGCTTCATGACCGCCGCGGTCTCGTCGGTACCGGTTGCCTGCACAGCCTTCAGGTAGTGCGAGACCGATGAGTAGACACCAGCCTGGCTCATGTTCGGCATCTTCTTGACCTTCTCGAAATACCGGCGTGACCACGCGCGCGTGGCGTCGTTCATGTCCCAGTAAAACGCCTCGGTCAGCACCAGCCCCTGCGCGGTCTTCAGGCCGATGGCGTGGATGTCGTTGATGTAGAGCAGCAACCCGGCCAGCTTCTGATTGCCGTTACGTGTCAGGCCGAACTCGGATGCGGCCTTGATCGCGTTGACGGTGTCACCACCGGCGTTGGCCAGTCCTACCACCTGTGCCTTGCTGGCCTGGGCCTGCAGCAGATACGAGGCGAAGTCGCTCGTATTGAGCGGATGCCGGGCGGCGCCCAGCACACGGCCGCCGGCCTCATTGACCACGGCGGTGGCCGATTGCTGCAGGGTATGGCCGAAGGCGTAGTCGGCCGTCAGGAAGAACCATGTCTTGCCGCCACGCTCGACCATGGCGCGCGCGGTGGTGTTGGCCAGCGCGTAGGTGTCATACGCGTAGTGGACGGACACGGGCGTGCACAGGTCATTCGTGATGCGCTCCGTGCCGGGGCCCGAGAACACCACGATCTTGTTCTTTTGCTTGGCGACGTCCAGCACGGCCAGCGCGGGCGCCGATGCGGCCACGTCGAGGATCGCGTCCACGTGATCCTGATCGAACCATTCGCGCGCCTTGTTGGCGGCGATATCGGCCTTGTTCTGGTGATCGACCACCACCAGTTCTATCTTCTTGCCAAGTACCTTGCCGCCGAAGTCGTCGATCGCCATCTGCGCGGCGGCGGCACTACCGCGCCCGGTGACGTCCGAGTACAGGCCGCTCATGTCGAGCAGTAGCCCGATCTTGACGACATCGTCGGAGATACCGGGCTTGGGCTGCGCGTGGACGTGCGCGGCCACGCTGGTGAATGCCGCCGTGACCAGTACCGCGGCAGCGAGCTTTTGTGCTTTTGTTTTCATGCGTCTCCTCCTTGGTGTTCGGGTGTCCTTTCGGGTTCCTCTGGTTTCCGCTCTCCCACGCGTGGGAGAGCGGAGCAAGTCAGACCGTCGCGATCGGTGTCGTCGGTGATCCCACAGCGCCCGGCAGCCTGAGCGGTGGCGCGGTCAGCATGAAGCGGGTGCGACGATGCGCGCGCAGCCAGTCGGCCAGTTCGCGCAGATACCAGAGTTCGCCAAGCGGCAGTCCCAACTTGAACAGGCAGTGATGATGCAGCGGCAGCAGCGGGTGGGTTTTCGCGTCGGCCGGCGCCGGGCGTGCCGGATAGCGTTCGACGGCATAGTTATCCGCGATCAGCGCGGCGATGCCGGCATCGGTGATCCAGTTGAGCAGGCGGTCGTCGCGCCCATCCAGGGCGCAGCAGCTGTGGTGCAGCACATTCTCGTCGGGCTCGCGTTGCATCGACAGCACCACCTCGGCAAAGCCGGTGCGCAGCAAGAGCATGTCGCCGCGTTCCACTTCCACCTGGTGTGCTTCCATCGCCCGCATCAGGTCTTCGTAGCCCACATTGCGGTATCCGGTGCCGTAAACGTCGGCCAGATCGACCAGCACGCCGCGGCCTTGCATGCCCTTGACGGCGAAGTTCTCGATGCCGAGCGCATCGGCGTGGCTGCCGTGGCCGTGGCCGCAATCGTGGGCTTCGAAGTGGTCATCCTCGGCGTAGTCCACGGGTCCAACGATGTCGGCATTGGCCCGGTAGCCGTTGTAGTAGACCCGTTCCGGACGGCCATCGCTGTCGGCGTCGAACAGCGCGCCAACGTGGGCCAATGAGTCCCACTGCGTCGAATACTGCAGACACAGCAATACCTGATCGTCGCTGATCACATCGGTGGCGGCGGGGTCCACCTTGGCCAGCGGGAAGTTCAGATAGGGGATGTCGTCGCGGAATGTCGGGCGCAACTGAGGCGGGTGGCGTCGCGGATTGAGCTTGTTGCCACCAGGGTAATCGAGCGGTAGTGAGAGGCAGAAACTGATGCCTGCCTGTATCTCTTTCGCTCCTCTGATCACCTGCTCGGGCCCGATCAGATTGACGCGGCCGAGTTGATCATCGGGCCCGAATTCGCCCCAGTTGGAGCCTTCTGGACGCTGCTTCCAACGCATGCTTCGTGTCTCCTCTTGTTGAATTGATGCTTCGCCTTGATAACCGGCAGGGTCTCGCCATGTTGCGCGTTTATAGACGAAAAGGCGACGCAAGATCATTTTGCGTCGCATCAAAACTATGCGGAGGGGTGGCAGCGCAGGGCGGAATCCGGGAGGCCCGGAAAGCAAAACGCCGGTCTCGTGGACCGGCGTTTCGACAAGGTGACGGTGCTTGCAGCGTCTGTGGCGCGTCAGGTGGGGTGATCTTCCGCGCGAGCGCCAGCTGCGGAGTCGAGTAGTTGTTGCTGCTTGAGCAGCGGGTCATTCTTGAGTACCCAGCGGGCACCGAAGGCCAATGCAACGATGCAGGCCAGCATATACGCAACTATCGCAGTGAGAGTAAGCATGATCTTCACAGGAAGCGGTTGCGACCGCATTGCCAGCGTTCGGAACATGATTTGATCATGTAAACGTGGCGGGCCGGATGGGAACGGATTGTATGTGAGAGAAGACCTGAATCCGGCCGGAATCCGCCTGAAATTTTCTGTATGCCGATCTAAGCGCATTTAATATCGGCGAAATATACGATGCGCCCAGGTTCGGAATCTCCACGGCGGGGCGGCGAGGCTGCCGTCCCGCGACCCATCCGAAGTCAGAGGAAACATCCTATCTGGAACTGCGTCGCACGGGCGGCGTTCACCGCCTCACGGTAGCGGTCTGCCCGGCTCCAGTATTCGGTGTGCTCCATGGCCCATTCCGTGCCCCGGATCTGGTAATCGAGAACGCGGCACTGGTTCCAGAACGCATTCATCAAGCGCCAGTCCTGCTCGGCGTCACGTTCGTCCCAAGCCTGGATCTGCTGCGAAATCTGCGCCTGATGTTGCAGGTAGGCCATCTCCGCCTGTCGTGCCTTGGGTGTGGCGCGGGGGACGGTGATCACGCTGCCGCGCATGGTCCGCGTAGTGTTGGTGTAGCCGGCGGGGCATGAGGGCGTTGCCGTATAGAGCGTGTCCTGGCTGCTTTCACACTTGGTGACGGCAGTCGCGGCGCCCGCTCCTGTAGCGGTCAGCGTCAGCAACATCACGGCAAAGAGTCTGGACATGATGGCGCCTCCGATGCATCTCAATGCCATCAATGTAGGCAGCGCGCCGGCGTACCGCCAAGACCGGCGTGGTATCCAGATATTTCAAGCGATGGCGGCGGTTTTGCGGCGCCGCAGCAAGATGCCTGCCGGGCCGTTACAGCCCACCAGGCAACAGGTGCCAGATACCTTCCACCTCGCGTGCCAAGCCGTCGGCCTCCAGCTTGCGCAGATGTGCCAGCAGCGAGCGTTGGGCGATCGGATGCTTGCCCGGAGGCACGTCGTCGTAGACGCTCGCCAGCAGCGTGGCGAGATCCGTCGGGGCCAGCGCGCGCAGCGCGTTCATGACCTTGGCTTCACGTTGCTGGCGGTGCCGGATCAGCAGGCGGATCGCGTCATGCGGCCGACCCATCAGGAAGCCATGACCGGGGGCAATCCACTCGATGTCCTCGTCGAGCAGCGCCCGCAGGGACCCCAGGTATGCACGCATATCGCCATCGGGCGGGTTGATCACGACGGTCGAGCCCTGCATTACGTGGTCGCCCGTGAACAGCGTCTTCTCTTCCTCGAGCAGATAGCAGAGATGGTTCGATGCATGGCCCGGGGTGTGGACGACGCGCAGCGTCGTCTGGGGCCCAAGGGCGATACGGTCGCCGTGACGTGGCATGTGGTCGGGCGCGAAGGTCGCGTCCTGCCGGTCGGTCGCGGCCGTGACCAGCCCGATGACCGGCGCGCCCGTGGCGGCCCGCAGTCGCACGGCGCCCGGCGAGTGGTCCATATGCGTGTGCGTGGCGAAGATCCATCTGACGGGGCCTGGCGCGGCGGCCATGACGGCGTCGAAGTGGGCGGGATCGTCGGGACCCGGGTCGATCACGGCCCAGGTGTTGTCTGCTCCGGCCACGAAGTACGTATTGGTGCCCGGCCCGGTCATGACGCTGCCGTTATTGGCCGTCACGCGCCAGACGCGATCGGACAGTTTTACGGCATGGCCCGGCTCCAGCGCGTAGCGGCCGTGCCCGGCGCCATCGGGGTCGATGCGGGAGATTTCCGCATACGGTGCCTCTTCCGGCATCACTGGGCGCTGGCCCTTCGGTCCGCTCGCCAGACGTGGCATGACCAGGGGGATGTTGCGCTGCTGCTGCGCGAAATCGAAGCAAGTCTGCGCGTTCTGGAAATGCGCGATCGACTGCAGGATCCTGCGCGTGGCATTGACCAGCGTGAAATTGCTGGCCGGGTCGATAGCCTCGGCCGGACGCAGCCAGCGGTGCTCCACGGCTTCCACACCGTCGTGTAGAGCGGTCTGGCCAGAGGGCAGCATGGCCATGAAGAAGCGCGTGTCGAAGCGCTTGGGCAGTCCGGGTGGCGTGAGCCAGTAGGCGCTGTACGCCAGTCGGTCGACGGCCAGCCGCAACCCCAGCATCTCGCAAACGTGCGCCAGCCCCTTGCCACCGTAGCCGGCCGCCTCGCGCAACTGGCGGCGCACGCTTTCCGCCAGACTGTCGAGCTGCACCAACTGCCCGCGTGTGTCGTAGGCGAACAGCAGGTTGGCTTCCTCGAACGCTTCTCGCACCGCGCATAGGTAGTAGTCGAGTCCGTTCGCCGCGACGCTGAGCCGCGCGCTGGCGGCCGAGTCCTCAAGTCCGCTGCACAGGCTGTGCAACGTGGCGTCCTGCGGGTCGAGCGTGCCGCCGGGAAACACGAAGGCGCCGGCGCTGCGATCGTCGTCGCGCTGCGGGCGGCGCATCATCAGCACCTCCATGCCGCGTGTTCCGTCACGCAGTACGAGCATGCTGGCGGCGGCACGCATGGCCTTGGAACGGGCAACCGGGGAAGTGGGATCGGGGAGGGTGGTGGACATGATGGACTGCGCGGGAAGTCTCTGCGGATTCTTGTTCTAGGTCGCCAAGCATACCTCAGCGAATGTGCCGGGAACCGTGAAACTAGGGAAGTTACTGGGGAAACAGCGTCATTTGCCCAGTCAGCAATGTCTCGAAATCGTCGTCCAGAAACGGCAGGATCGCATCGGCAATCGGCTGCAACTGTCGTGTGACGTAGTGCTCATAGTCGATGGGCGATGCGCGTGTTTCCAGTGGTTCGGGGCCGGCCACCGTCATCAAGTAGCTGATCCAGCCACCGCGCTGGTACTGGCGCGGCCTGCCGTGCAGTACGTTGTACTCGTCGGCGATGCGTGCCGCCCGTACGTGCGGTGGCACGTTGCGCTGGTATTCGTCGAGCTGGCGGCGCAGGCGCTTACGGTAGATCAACTGCTCGTCGAGTTCGCCGGCGAGCGTGCGGCGCACGGTGTCGCGCACATAGTCGCGATAGGGCTCGCGGTTGAAGATCTTCGCGTAGAGAGTCTGCTGGAACTGCTGCGCCAGCGGTGACCAGTCGGTGCGCACGGTTTCCAGGCCCTTGAACACCATCTCGGCCGTGCCGTCGGCGCGCATCACCTGGCCCGCGTAGCGCTTCTTGCTGCCGAGATCGGCGCCACGGATGGTTGGCATCAGGAAGCGCCGGAAATGGGTCTCGAACTGCAGCTCGAGCGCGGACTCCAGGCCGTAGGTCTGCCACAGATGATCTCGCCACCAGTCGTTCACGTACGCCACCAGGCTGCGGCCGATCTGCGCGGCGTCGGCCTCGGACCGCGCGCGACGCAGCCACACGAACGTGGAGTCGGTGTCGCCGTAGATCACCTCGTAGCCCCGGGCCTCGATAAGCGCGCGCGTCTGGCGCATGATCTCGTGGCCGCGCATCGTGATCGACGACGCCAGTCGTGGGTCGAAGAAGCGGCAGCCGCTGGAGCCCAGGACGCCGTAGAACGCGTTCATGATGATCTTGAGCGCCTGCGAGAGCGGCTTGTTCTTGTCTCGCTTGGCGGCTTCGCGGCCCTGCCACACGCGTGCAACGATGGCCGGCAGGCAGTGCTTCGTGCGTGAGAACCGCGCGCCCCGGAAGCCGGGCACCGAGTCGGCATCGTCAGGGTGGGCCAGGCCCTCGACCAGCCCGATCGGGTCAATCAGGAAGGTGCGAATGATCGACGGATACAGGCTCTTGTAGTCGAGCACGAGCACCGATTCATAGAGTCCGGGGCGGGAATCCATGACAAAGCCGCCGGGGCTGGCTTCCGGCGCCTTCTCGCCAAGATTAGGCGCGACGTAGCCCTGCCGATGCATCAGCGGCATGTAGAGATGCGTGAAAGCCGCGACCGAACCGCCAGTACGATCCGCCGGCAGGCCGGTCACCGTCGCGCGTTCCAACAGGAAGGGGAGCAGCTCCGCTTTCTCGAAAATGCGCGTGACCAGTTCGCAGTCGCGGAGGTTGTAGCGGGCCAGTGCGGGCTTGTCTTCGGCGAACATCCGGTCGATCGCATCCATGCGGTCGTACGGATTGTCGATCGCCTTGCCTTCGCCCAGCAACGTCCGGGCCACGGATTCGAGACTGAACGACGGGAAGTTCCAGGTGGCCGAGCGAAGGGCCTCGATGCCGTCGATGATCAGCCGGCCTGCCGCTGCCGCGAAGTAGTGCTGCTGCTGGTTGTGCTCGCGCCACTCCAGTTCCGCGCCGCCACGACCCAGGCGCAGCGGAATCTGGTACTGGCGCGCGTGTTCGCGCAGCACGCGAAGGTCGAACTGCACCAGATTCCAGCCGATGATCGCGTCGGGATCGTGGCGAGCCAGCCAGTCATTGAGCGCCTCCAGCAGCAGAGGACGGGTTGCGTGGTATTCGAGCGCGAAGTCGATATCCGCCGCTGGCTGCGCGGGAGTGGGGCCCAGCATGTAGACCTGCCGCTCGCCACAGCCCTCAAGCGCGATGGAATAGAGTTCGCCGAACGCATTGGTTTCGATGTCGAGCGAGACCAGGCGCAGCTTGGGCCGGTAGCCGGCCGCCGGCTTCATCTGGGCGTCGCGCAGCACGCCGTCCGCGCCGGGCTGGCCGTCGAACCAGACCGGGGCGGTGATGAACCGCTCCATCAGATAGCGCTCGGGCGGGCGGACGTCGGCCTCGTAGACGCTGACGCCCGCGTCGCGGAGCGCCTTTTCAATCCGCATGAGCTGACGGTGCTGGTCGCAGTAGATCCCTATCACCGGGCGTCGCTGGAAGTCCTGCAAGTTCAGCGGGCGGAACTCGACATCGCGCTCGCCGCGCAGCAGCGCCTCGGCCGTCTCGCGTTGCGCGGCCGGTATGAACGCCGTGGATGGCTGCCGGGGCAGGCGCAGTCGGCGCGGGCCCTCATCGGTGGCGAGCCAGAACTCGACTTCCGTGCCTGCGGGCGTGTCGCGCCAGTGACGGGTCAGGAGAAAACCCTGCTGTAGTGCCAACTTCGAAACCTTCGGGGGCCTGTATCTGGCGGGAATTCTAGCGGACGGACCGAACTTAAATCACAACACGAATGATTTCACTTGCCTGAGGCGCCAAACGTGGGTGATATCGGCGATTGTGAACGGCTAGGCGGATGCATGGAGATGATGGATTCACTGATACCACAGGGAGTGAAGCGAAGCAGCGGCGGCAGGGTGCCCGTCGTGCTATGGATCGCGCTGCTGTGGTGGCTGACCATGCCTTTCGCCACGTGGGCTGCCGAGGCGTCCACGTCACCTGCGGCGCCACCCGCCGATCTGGTGCTGATGAACCTGCCGGTGGTGACGCTACGCGCGGAACTTGGAGGCACGCCCCCCGCGGTGCGGGTCGCCCGCGCGCAGGAGCGGTTCGACAAGCTTGACCGGCGCGAGCTTGCCGAACCCGTGACCCAATTGCCGGGCCGACTGGGCAACGTATCGGGGGTGGCAGTGCAGGTCGGTAACCGCATCCTGTTCTCGGTCGTCGATGGCGATCTGGACCCCGAACAGCCAGGGCAGACCGTGGAGTCCGTGGCTGCCACGGCTGCCGCGCAACTCCAGACTGCGCTAGATGCTCGCCGCGACCAGTTGCACTGGCCCACCATCCTGCGCGGCACAGGCTACTCGCTGGCTGCGCTGCTGCTCCTGCTCGGTCTGTTGTGGTCCATCGCGCGCGGCCGGCGTCGCCTTGATCTGATGCTCCGCCGCGCGTTGGAATCACGCTTGCGCACGCGGACGTCGGGTCGTTTCGACTGGTCCGGCGCGCTACTGCAGCTTGCCAACAGCATCGCACAGATCGTCGGCGCGGCGCTGATCGCGCTACTCATCTTCCTGTGGCTCGATTTCGCGCTCGAACAGTTCCCGCTGACCCGGCCGCTGGGCCAGCGCATGGGGGCGTTCCTGCTCGGCCTGCTGGGGCATGTCGGCACGTCCATGCTAGACGCCGTCCCGGGGCTGGTGACCGTGGCGGTCATCCTGCTTATCACACGTGCCGTGCACAAGCTGGTGGCCGCGATCTTTATTGCGGTGCAGCGGGGCCAGGTCACGGTGCCCGGCATGCACCCGGAAACCGCCGGCGCTACGCGGCGCATCGCGTCGACCGTGGTCTGGGCGCTGGGGCTGACGTTTGCGTATCCGTACATTCCGGGCTCGCAGAGCGATGTATTCAAGGGCTTGTCGGTGCTGTTCGGGTTCATGGTGACGCTGGGATCGGCAAATATCGTCAACCAGATCATGAGCGGCATGGTGCTGGTGTATTCGCGCGCGCTCCGGCGCGGCGACATGGTTGATATCGGCGGCACGATCGGCACAGTGACGTCACTGGATTCGCTGTCGGTCAAGATCGTCAACGTGCGGCGAGAGGAAGTGACGCTGCCGAACGCGGTGGTGGTCGGCAGCGCGATCCACAATTACTCTCGCCGGGGTGGTTCGGAAGCGAATGTGGGCGCGCTGGTCTCCACGTCGGTCACCATCGGCTATGACGCGCCATGGCGCCAGATTCACGGCATGTTGATCCGCGCGGCCGCCACCGTGCCGGGGCTTGGCAACAATCCGCCCCCTTACGTGCTTCAGCGTGGACTGCAGGACTTCTACGTCGAATACGAACTGTTTTGCTCGATTGACGACCCACGGCGGCGCTTCGAGCTCCTATCGGTCCTGCACGCGGCGATTCAGGACGAATTCAACCGCAACGGGGTACAGATCATGTCCCCGCACTACATGGACCAGCCCGCCGCGCCGGTGGTGGTATCGCCAGACAATCAGTACGCGGCGCCAGGCGCGGAGAAGACGTAGCCGTAGTCCCTCAGCCCGTCAGCGGGGGGATTTCAGCAAGGCGCCATGGAACACGACTGGCCCGCTCGGTCCATCCGGATTGGTGGACCCGCCGAGTGGCTCGATGCTGACTGCCAGGGTCGGCACGTTGGCGGGCAGCGTGGCCAGCGGCAGGCGAACCTGGCGCGCGCGGCCAATCACGCCCAGCGACTGAGGCTTGCCATCCACGGGGAGCGCCCAAAGCTGGAAGACCTGCTGGTTTGTCAGCGTCAGGTCGTCGAGCCTGCGAACCACCAGGGCGGGGCCAGTTGGATCCCAACTGACCAGCATGGCAGCCCGGGATTGTTGCGACTGCAGCAAGGCAACCACTGTGGAGGGACTGGGCCGTCGCTCGGGCCCGAGGCCTATGGTGGCAATAACGGCGATCAGCGCGATGACCGTCATCGCCGCCGTGGCGCCACGCCAGAAGCTCGCGGCCTGCCAGACGTGACGCCAGCCAGTCGTGCGTGTCGGCTGTGCCTCGGCGGGATCGGCTTTCCAGCCTAGCCGTCGCTCGATGCCGCACCAGACGGCTTCTACGGGAACGGCCCGCGCTTGCAGTTCGGCCACCCCAGCCAGTCGTGCCTGCCAATGGGCAATCGCCACGCGCACGGCGGGTTCCTGACGCGCCATTTGCTCCATGCGGCGGCGCGCGCCACCGCGCAGCACGCCCAATGCGTACTGGGCGGCCATGCGGTCGAGCAGGGCAGGGTGGCGCGCAAGATTCATGGCGTGGCCTCCAGGCAGGCGCGCAGCTTCTCCAGACCACGGCGGATCCACGATTTGATCGTGCCCAGCGGCACGCGCAGCCGCGCGGCCAGTTCGGCATGGCTGAGGTCCTGCAGGTAGGCCAGCACTACCGCCTCGCGCTGCGGGCCGTCCAGGCGCTGCAGGCAACGGTTCAGCGCGCGGGCTTGCTCGCTGGCCTGTGCCAGTTCGGCCGGGCCATCGTGTTCGTCTTCGAGATCGGCTTCCGGGGTGTCCTCCAGGGAAGCGGCCGATGCCAGCCGCGCCGCATGCGCCCGGCGCAGGCAGTCGAGCGCCCGGTTGCGCACAATCGTCGTCATCCACGTCATCGGGGCGGCCACTTGCGGTCGGTAATCGGCGGCGTGGTGCCAGATGCTGACAAAACTCTCCTGCACCACGTCCTCCGCCCAGTCACGTCTGCGAGTGATACGCAGCGCGAGGCCGAACAGTTTCGGAACGACCTGATCGTAAAGCGCGCGCAGCGCCAGCCGATCCCCCAACGCCACCCGGCCGAGCAATACATCAAGCCCCGTGGGTGCGTCGGGCAACGAAGAAGGAGGTTCCGGGGACAGGGCCACGCGGCACTCCAGGCGGATGGGGTTGGCGGGATTATAGGCAGCAGGGAGTCAGCGGTGCATCCGCCGGGTGGATGGCTGCGTATAAGCCGATAACGCCCGGGCAACGTGTTTCGCCCGCCAGCGTTCATCGCCCAAATCAAGGAGGGTTCCCATGAAAACCAAGCCTGACCTGTCTTTGCCGTTCGCCGGCGTCGCCTGCGACGCCGACCTTGCTCCCAATCTGGTCCGCCGCGGCTGGCTCAAGGCACCGGGTGCATTCGCACTGGGGTCGCTGGCCGTGATGTCGCTTGGCGAGGCCATGCCCGCCTGGGGGCAAACGCATTCCACCAGCACAAAGGACGACATCAATATCCTCAACACGGCACTTGGCCTGGAGTACCAGGCGATCGCCGCTTACCAGGTGGGCGCCGAAAGCGGGCTGCTGCAGAAGCCGGTGCTCGACACCGCCGTCAAGTTCCAGACGCACCACAAGGCCCATGCGGATGTGCTGGCCAACACGGTGATGAAGCTGGGCGGCACGCCGGTCAAGACCCGGAAGGCCAGCGAATACAACTTTCCGGCTGCGGATCTGAAAACCCAGGCCGATGTCCTGCGGTTCGCCGCCGGGCTGGAGAAGGGTGCTACTGCCGCCTACCTGGGCGTACTGCCGAGCTTCCACAACCGGGAACTCGCCAAATCCGCCGGCAGCATCCTTGGCGATGAGGCCATGCACTGGGCGGTTCTGCTGAGCGTGCTGGGCGAGGACCCAGTGCCGGGGGCGTTTGTGGGTTGACGAGGGGGCGGGGGTGAGTGGCCCGACCTGTCACAGGTTGCGCGAGCCATCTCACGTAAAAGGGGCGGAGGATCTGTCGCGTGGAAAAGCGCTACGCACCTCCTGATTGAGTGCAGGCGGCCTGGGCACTACTGAGCCACGCGCCCGTTATTACTTTTATCCTTCGCCCCCTTCTTCCTCCGACCTGGATTGCATATCCCCGTTGTACCAATCCACGCGGCGTGTCACCGTCATAATGCTGGCCAGCACCAGGAAGAGCAGGGTCGAACCCAGCAGTAGCGCGTTGTCCTCGGAAACCAGAATGCCGTACAGCGCGCCATACAGCGCCGCAATCAACGCCGCGAAACTCGCGCCTCGGCGCCAGCTGTGGAGGACGAACGTCAGGTAGAAGGCGAGCAGTCCGATGCACGCGGCACTCGCGGCCAGATAGGCGAACAGGAATGTCACGTGCTCGGAAAGGCTGACGAGCATGAGGAAGAACAGGGTCAGCGCCAGTCCAACGAGCAGGTACTGGATCGGATGAATCCGCAGTCCCTTGATCTGCTCGAATACATAGAAGCCGGCGAAGGTCAGTAGCACGAACAGCAGCCCATACTTGATGGCACGCTCGACACGTACATAGCCGTTGACCGGATCGATCAGCGTGACGGAGATGGATTCCGCGGCGTTCGCCGGGGCGGTCACGCTTGGTTGCGTACGCTCGCCATTCTCCATGGGCAGAAGGCGCTCTCGCACGTGGGTGTTGAGCGCGTTGACCGACCATTCGGCGCGGAAGCCACTGGCGTCCACCGTGCGCTGGCGTGGCAGGAAGTCGCCATCGAAACTGGGGTGCGGCCATGCGGATCGCATACTGAACGTATTCATGTCCGCGACCGGCGCGAACGCGATGGAACGGCTTCCAAGCAGGGAAAGCGTGAGCGAGAACGGCACGACGCGCGCGTCGGCGGGCTTGCCGGCCGCACCGCGGAGGTCAAGGTCCGCATGGAGCCCCTGGCCCAACCCATTGAGTTGCGCGCCTTGCTCCATTTCCAGCGACTTTCCGGCGAGTTGCATGACCGGCGCCGCAGCAAGGCCGCGCATGTCGGACACGCCCAGTGCCACGAACGGCTCGCCCAGTTCGAAGCGGACATGCCCGGCGGATTTCTCGAATGCGGTGGCCGCCTTCAGGTCAGGCAAGACGAAGGTGCCCGTCCACTGGCTCGCCGCCTCATAAACAATCGCCTTGTGGATGCCTCGGTACCGTTCGCTGGGCTTGATCTCGGTTTGAACCTGGAGGGACTTCGGGAAGACCAGCAACTGTCGCGCGACCTCCCGGTACTGCGTCTGTGTCTTGCGGCCCTTGGCATCCTTTGCTTCGGATTCCACGAGGACTTCCTTGTAAGGCAGGACGATGATCGGGCCAGTCAAGGTTTGCGGGCCGGCATAACTACGCCAGATGCTTTGCTCGGCGGACTCGTGGAGCTGGCTGCGCTCCTCCACTAGATTGAAGACCATCTGCAGGGCGGCCCACAGCACCAGGATCAGGCCCGCCGCGACCAGAACCTTGTAGGGATAAGAGCGAAAGTTTTTCATGACTGTCTTGCGAGTGAAGATGCAGCAAGACTAGCGATCGCGGGTGAGGAGGGCGTGTGGTTGGCGTGAAGCCGTTGTGAAGGCTGCGCTCCGTCTTTCGCGTTACGTCATGTGTTGCGCGTCATGCGGAGATGGGCAGGACCATCACTGCGCTGGCGCCACCGCCCTCTCTGTTGGTAACGGTAGCGCTGCCATGGTGCAGCAGGGCAACTTCGCGAACCAGACATAGGCCAAGCCCGGTGCTGCGCTCGCCGCCATCGGGGCGGGGCAGGGAATAGAAGCGCTCGAACAGCCGCGAAAGCGCGTACTCGGGGATGCCGGGACCTCGGTCCTCGATCCTGAGCGTGATCTGATCCTGATGGGGTCCCGGTTCCAGCATCACGTCGACGTCGGTCGCCGACGGCGCGAAATCCAGGGCATTCTCGATCAGGTTGACGATTGCCTGCCGCAGCAGGAACACGTCGCCGGAGACGTCGAAGGATTGTCCCTCCGCCGGTGGCCGCCAATGCAGGCTTACGCCGCGTTGGCGCGCCCGTGGCTCCAGTGACGCAAGAATATGCTCGATCTCCTGCGCCAGCTGCACGGGTTCGCGTTTCTCCAGGCGCTGGCGTTGTTCGACTTCGGCGAGTGCCAGAAGCTTGCGGATCAACAGATCGAGCCGCTGCGCCTGACTGCGGATATTGCCGAGAAAGCGTTGGCGGTCTGCCGTCGGCATGTCCTCCTGAAGCAGTTCCGCCGCGCCGCCGATGGCGGCCAGCGGGCTCTTCATTTCGTGCGTCAGCGTGTGGATATAGTGCTCAACGTACTGCTTGTCTTCCAGTCGCACGCGCATGGTTTCCACCGCTCGGCCGAGTTCCGCGAGTTCGCTGGCGCCGCGCAAGGGCATCTCTGCGCGCTCGCCGGCCGCGACGGCCCGAGCATAGCGCTGCAGCTTGCGCAGCCCATACACGAGCCAGAGCGTGCACACCAGTCCAATCACCGCAGCGCCGCCGATCAGCAACAGCCCGTACATCAGGATAGTGCGCTGACTGCGCGCGATGAACGGCGCCACGGTCTGATTCGGCTTGGCCACGGTCAGCACGCCGATGATCCGTTCGCCGTCGCGGATCGGGGCCGCCACATACATGACCGTGCTGCTGTCGTCGTTGGGGTCGGAGGGCGTGCTGCGAGCGCCATACTTGCCTTGCAGGGTCAGGTAGACATCGTTCCACCGGGAGTAGTCTTGTCCGACCGCCGCGCCGGACGAGTCGAAGCGGACGATGCCACGATCATCGGTGATGTAGATGCGGTACCCGACGGCACCCTTGTGCATCCCCCACACGCTGGCTTCGACGGGCTGCTCATGCAGCCGCGCCATATGATTCGCGAAATTGCCGTCGGCGAGATGACCGCTCTTGAAATCGTCGGTGGCCAGCACGGCGAGGACGTTGGCGGTGTCCACGAGGGTGTCTTCCATGGCCTGACGCACGCCAGGTTTTACTTCCTGGACAAACACGCGCAAGGTCAGGAACGCTGCCAGCCCGACGATCAGGAAGAAGCCAAAGAAGATGCGCAGGCCGATATGCATGGAATGCCCTTATCTTCCTTATCGTGATTCGAGTGAGTAGCCCATGCCGCGATGGGTCCGGATCGGGTCGCCAGCGGGGTCGATCTCGCGGAGCTTGGCTCGGAGCGTCTTAACGTGCGTGTCGACGGTACGATCGACCGTATCGAGCGAATCGTGCCAGACCAGATCCATGAGCTGTGAGCGGGCGAAGATACGCCCCGGGTGTTGCACCAGAAGCGCCAGCAGGCGGTATTCGTAGCGGGTGAGGTCCAGCCATCGGCCACGATAGGCCAGGCGGGCGCCGTCGGTGTCATGGACGAAATCGGCGTCCTCCTGGGCCATTGGCGATGGTTGGGGTGAGTCGCTGGCGCCCTTGGCGCGACGGAGAATCACGCGCACGCGAGCGGCAAGCTCACGTGGCGAGAATGGCTTTACCACGTAGTCATCCGCACCAATTTCGAGCCCGACGATGCGGTCGATTTCCTCGTGCCGGGCCGTCAGGAAGATGACGGGAACGTCCGAAAAGGTCCGCATCGATCGGCAAACCTCGAAGCCGCTGATATCGGGCAGCCCAACGTCGAGGATAACGAGATCGGGGCGTCGCGATCGCACGCGATCCAATGCTTCACTCCCCAGCGTGCAAGTCTCGACCTGCATACCTTCCGTGCGTAGGGCGTACAGAATCGTGTCCGCAATGGCTGATTCATCTTCCACCACAAGTACGGTTGGCTGTTTCATTACACAATTCTCGCTATCAGGTTTAAATCTCTGCCGCGACGCCGCGTTTGTGGAAATAGATGCGTTCCGCGGCCCATCGCAAAGGCGCCGAATGCAACAGGACATCGAATGCCCAATCCGACTGGAAATGGTCGAACGCCCAACGTAGCAGCCGCTTGGTCCGAAAACGCGGCGCGCTCTGTTCGGCCACTTGCTCTGGCGTTGCGGCGCCGGTCTGAAGGTGCGCCGCGATGGCCCGCCCGACGGCTTCGCCATGCCGCCACGCCGCGTGAATGCCGCCGGCCGTCACCGGCGACACGATACCAGCCGCGTCGCCCGTCAGCAGTACGCCATCCCGGGCCAACGGATATACCGGGCCGCCACAGGGTATCAGGCCGGCACGGGTCGTGGTCGGTGTCGCATCCTCCGGTACACCGAGCAGGTGCCGCACACGCCGAAGAAAGCCGTCGATATCCGGCGCTGCCCGACGCCGTGGCGCATGGCGCAGCGCCAGGCCAGCTTGCACACCGGTGGGATTCTGGGCCACCCAACCAATATACCCAGGCGCGAAGTGCTTGCTGGCGAAGCAATGCAGGGCATCTGGATCGGAGAGTTGCAGGCCGGCAAACTCGTATTCGACGCCGTAGAGGAAGGCGTGACCTTGCCCGAGTCCGGCAATCTGGGCCACCCTTGACCTCGCGCCGTCAGCACCTACCAGGTACCGCGTGCGGCCGACGCCCGGCACGGACCATCCGGCACCGGATCGTGCCGCTTGACTGAAAGAGGTGCCGAGACGCAGGTCGACCCCGTGATCGACCAGCTCCGAGGCCAGCCAGCGCATCAGATTCGGCGTATCGGTGGTGAGGAAGTAGTAGCCGGGCGCCGCCAACGCGAGGCTGCGCAGCGCCGGCGAATAGAGGCGAACCTTCTCGATGCGTCGCAGGCAATCGGCAGGAGCGCGGCCGAGCCATGTCTGCTCGGCCGCCTCCTTGACCAGGATGCCAGTGGTGTGAAGCTTGCTCCCGGGGTCTGCCTTCCGCTCTAGCACCACCACGCGCAATCCCGCGCGTGCCGCAGCCAGTGCGCAGGCGGCGCCTGCAAAGCTCGCGCCGACGACTACCACGTCATGGTCAAAATCCTGGGTTCGCGTCGCCATCTCGGTTCCTTTCTAGTGATTGGATGGCCCGGAGTATTCGGCGCGTGGGTGAAGGCAGGATGAGGTGAAGGTGAAGGGAACATGGTGCCCGGCACTTGGCACGCATCTGTGACGTGGAGTTTACAACTCCACGTCAGCATATGGCGACAAGAAGGCGATCCCGGATTTGTCGAAACGGCATTGCAATATTCATGCTGTTGGCCCGAGAGGTTGAGGCTTGGCGGTATCGGCTGGCGAACTCGCTTTCGCGCTTGGTGAAACCTTTCCGTGTCGCACGCCATCGATCTCGGCGATCAGTTCCTCTTCACTGGGCATCGGATCGCTGTCAAAGCGCAGAAGTCTGTCGCCCGCGAAGTATGCCGTCAATCGTCGCTGCTGCACGATATCGCGATGGCCGCGCCGGAAGGTGAAAACGTAGTCCCAGCGATCTGCATGGAAGACATCTGTCAGCAAAGGTGTGCCAAGCAGGAAGCTCACCTGATCCCGGGTCATGCCGGGTCTGAGTTGGGCGACCGACTCACGCGACACAAAGTTGCCCTGTTCGATCGTGATCTGATAGGGCGTGATGGCGTGTGCCAAAGTGAGTGAGCCGCGGTCATAGGCGGCGCAGCCAGTGAGCAGAGCCAATGCGATCCCATAGGATGCGGCGCGAGCGTAGTTGGAGGACATGTGTAGCAAGTTCTGTTCTGGCGGACAGCGCTCCGTCAGAGATAGCGAGAGACCAGGATGATGGCGGCCGGAATGCACACGAAGACCGTGCTCAGAACGCCGCCAAATGCCCCGCCATGTTCGTCTGTACCCGTCTCCCGCGAAACGAACCAAGGCACGAATAGTGCGCAGAGAAGAATGGCAACGGGAGTGATGTTGAGTAAGGCCAGCATATCGTCCATGGTGAGGCCTGCGACGTGGGTTCTGACGCTTCCAGTATTGGTAAGCGGCCGTGTCTGGATATTCGGAAGTTTCCGATTTTCTGGACGAAAGGGTGGGCGGTCCGCCCGATGTCGTCCAGCCGCATGTTGTCGATGAACGGATGACTGGGTGGCGATGCAAAGGGCAGTCTGTCGATGCCCTTGTCTCTCTTTTAGGTTCAGCAGTTCACCCCTGCTGCGCTGGTGGTCCGTATAAACACGGCAAGCGGGGTGGAACGCAACAGCAAGAGACTTTCCTGATGCGGTGTCGCGTCCGCTTTTGATGTCATCTGGCATGGGCTCGACTTGGACATCTCCGATGACCGAGTACGGTAACGATCGGTGGCAACACTGGGAATACGCTTGCCTGGTCCGGTGCGTTCTTGGTGATCCCAGCGGCTGACCGTGATCGTCGGGGGCTTTCCGGAAATGCCCCCTTATAGGGGCCAATGGACGTAGAGATGATCACGGTCCTTATCGTTGACGACCACCCAGCCGTTGGGCCCGTCATCAAGACGCGCTTTCGTAGCTGAAATTCCAGGGAAGGGCGCCTTGATTTTCAGGAGGACGTACTCATCGTCACGGAAGCCGTAGGCTCGGCGATTGATGACCTTGATGATGTTTGATGCTCTCGACCGCGCTGGTGTTGAGCCGATGCTGGCATCGGGCGAGGATGCTGTGCCAGTAGATCTGCAAGTGCTGGCCGAACAACTTCATGGCTGGAATCTGGCTTTGCCTTGTCTGGGTGCAGCAATGTTCCCAAGCCTTCTGGGCCCATGCCGGGCGGCGGTAGAACCACAGGCGCCTTAGCGCGGGGAAAAGTACATTGCCGCAGAACTACGGAGATACCTTGGAGGGGGTGATCGCCGCCAACTGGAAGTAAAGGTAAGGCCGGCTACGGCTTGGCGGCTGGCCGGCCTCGTCCCGCACCCCGATGACTTCAGCCGTGATCGGCATACGTAAGACATGGCAGGTCGTCATGTGGAGCACAATGCAAGCTCAAGGCGATGCGTCAGGCAAAGCGAGATGCTGCCGTAAAACGGCAAGGGGCGATCAATGGGACTACTGGTGAATGGTGAATGGCAGGACAGGTGGTATGACACTACCTCCACCGGTGGCCGTTTCGTGCGTAAGGATGCGGCTTTCCGCAACTGGGTCACTTGCGATGGCACGGCGGGGCCCACTGGTATAGGTGGATTCCGCGCGGAGCCGGGCCGCTACCACCTCTATGTCAGTCTGGCTTGCCCTTGGGCACACCGGACACTGATCATGCGCCAGCTCAAAGGGCTGGAAGACATGATCAGTCTTTCGGTCGTGCACTGGCTGATGCACGAGGAGGGCTGGACCTTTGCCGACGGCCCTGGGGTGATACCAGACTCTGTCAGTGGCGCACGCGTGCTGCATCAGGTCTACACATTGGCTAACCCGCAGTACACCGGGCGGGTGACCGTGCCTGTGCTGTGGGACAGGCAGCAGGCCACGATCGTCAGCAATGAATCGTCGGAAATCATCCGTATGATGAACAGCGCATTCGACGGGCTTGGGGCGAGGCCAGGGGATTACTACCCGCTTGATCTGCGCGCGCAGATCGATGCCGTCAACGCGCGGATCTACGACACCGTCAACAACGGTGTGTACAAGGCAGGTTTCGCCACCTCTCAGGCGGCCTACGAGGAAAGCGTGCGGTCATTGTTCGATACGCTGGACTGGCTGGAGGCACATCTCTCCCAGCAGCGCTGGCTGGTCGGAAATCGTTTTACCGAAGCCGACATCCGGCTCTTTACCACACTGATCCGTTTCGACGCCGTATATGTAGGGCACTTCAAGTGCAACCTGCGCCGAATCGTCGACTATCCGGCCTTGTCAGCCTATTTGCGGGATATCTACCAACGGCCAGGCATCGCAGGCACGGTCGATTTCCTGCACATCAAGGGCCACTACTATGAAAGCCATCGGATGCTGAACCCCACGGGGATCGTGCCGTTGGGTCCAATGCTTGATTTCTCCTCGCCGCATGGGCGAGAGCGGTTGGGGCAGGCCTGACCGTTTGCTTTGGCCGGGGCGCTTGTTCAGGCATACGGCATTGCGCGCCGGAACTTTGCGCATGCGCACGCTCATTTCTGATGGCTCAGATTCGACGGCCGGCATTGGCAATGGGTGGCCGGCCTGCTGGTCTCCCGCAATTGGTTTGCTACGAGTTTCGATTGCCATGTTGCTATTGCGATAAGAAAACTTATCGCAATAGCTTTTCCAAAGATGCACAAGGGACAGGTCTCGCGGCCATCGTGCTCGTAGCCGCGAGTGCTGCACGCAATGGCCGCTGAGACTTACTCGACCCTGACCTTCACGTACCGGCCGGGCGCGGGTTCGATCGGCTGGAACCGGCTGTCGCCGAGATTCGCCGGCGCTGCCTTTTGCTTGCCGCCGTGACGCTTGAGCCAGGCGCTCCAGTGCGTCCACCAGCTTCCCGGCGTGGACTGTGCGGAAGCGAGCCAGTCCTCTGCATGATCTCCCTGCGCGCCGGCGCTCCAGTAGCCGCGCTTTTGCTTGGAGGCCGGATTGATGACACCGGCGATGTGGCCACTTTCGCCCAGCACGAACTCGCTATCGCCACCGAGCAGTTGCGTGCTGCGATAGGCCGACTGCCAGGGGACGATGTGATCCTCCTTGGTGGCCAGGATGTAGCTCGGCACCTTGATCTTGCTCAGGTCGATCGAATGCCCGCACATCGACAACTCGTCGCGTTTGCATAGCCGGTTTTCCAGGTACATATTGCGCAGGTACCACGCGTACATGGGGCCGGGCAGGTTGGTCGCATCGGCGTTCCAATAGAGCAGGTCGAAGGCCGCTGGCGATTTTCCCTTCAGGTAGTTGGTGACGACGTACGGCCAGATCAGGTCGTTGGGTCGCAGGGTCTGGAAGACGAAGGCCAGTTCCTTGCCGGAGTAAATGCCACCGTTGCCAATGCTCTGCTCGCGTGCCACGACGGTGGCTTCGTCGAGGAAGAAACCGAGGTCGCCCGGGTCGGTGAAGTCGAGCATAGTCGTCAGCAGGGTCATGCTGGCCACCATGTCTTCGCCGCGTGCCTCCTGGACGGCCAGCGCCGAGGTCAGCAGCGTGCCGCCGACGCACCAGCCCAGCGCGTTCACCTGGCTTGCGCCACCGATGGCACGGCTGACTTCGAGGGCCTTGATGACACCTTCCACATAGTCGTCCCAGGTGGTACCGCGCATGTCTTCCTGCGGATTGCGCCACGAAGTGACAAAGACCGTGTAACCCTGTTCGCAGGCGAAACGGACGAAGGAGTTCTCCGGCTGGAGATCGAGGATGTAGTACTTATTGATGCAGGGCGGCACGATCACCAGCGGGCGCGACATCACCTTCGATGTCAGCGGCTTGTATTGGATCAGCTGCATCACATCGCATTCGAACACCACGGCGCCTTCGGATGTGGCGACGTCACGGCCCACCTCGAACGCCGACTCGTCGGTGATGGCGATGCGCCGCTGACGCATGTCCTCGACATAGTTCGCGAAGCCGTTCAAGAGGCTTTCACCGTTGGTCTCCAGTGCGAGCCGGATTGCTTCCGGGTTGGTGGCCAGGAAGTTGGACGGGCTCATGGCATCGACGAGTTGCCCCAGGAAAAAGGACAGTTTGCTCTTGTCGTCGTCGTCGTCCAGATGGATCGACTCGGCCAGTTCGGCAAGCGTCTTGGCATTGAGCAGATAGCCTTCCTTGAGCATCCGGTACCACGGGTTCTCGTCCCAGTCCTTCACCGCGAACCGGCGGTCCGGCTTTTGGTCTGCTCCGGCCTGGCCAAATGCCGAGGCCAGTATTGAGAACTGACCTTCAAGGTGGCGCAAGCCGGACTGCATCAGACGGGGCATGTCGATGCTGCTGGGCAGGTAGCGTGGGTAGGCGAAAAGCTCCGCGAGCGTCGTCAGCGGCGAGGGAAAACCGCTCAGCAGCGGATTGGCATGCGGTGTCGGCACAGGCATTGGCGTTCTCATGACGAATGGCGTGTTATTTCGGGCGGATGCGCGGCTCATTGCTCGCGTCGTTTTGCTGACGTCGGCATGATCAGGGCGTCACCGTCGACCACGACCTTGTCCTGGACCATGCAGACCGTGCTGAGGGCGACACGCCGTTTCTCCGGTTGGAGATCCGTGACCGTGACCGTCACATTCACGGTTTCACCAGGCTTCACCGGGGCCCTGAAGCGCAGGTTCTGGCTCAGGTAGATCGATCCCGGGCCGGGCAGGCGACTGGCCAACGCTGCCGAGATCACGCTGGCCGTCAGCATCCCGTGGGCGATGCGCCCGCCAAACGGCGTGGTCTTCGCAAAGTCTTCGTCGAGATGGATGGCGTTGTTGTCGCCGGAAGCCGTCGCGAACAACTCGATATCGGTTTCAGTGATGGTCTTGGCGTAGCTTGCGGTCATGCCAAGCTGCAGGTCTTCGTAGTCATAGCCATTCAGGGTGTTCACGAGGTCTCCTTGATAGTGTTGAAAGCTGTTCGGGCGCCAGATCCAGGCGATACCCGCGCGCCGACGCGCGCGGCGCCGCGTATCGTTCAACGGGTGGTCGATGCGTAGCCGGATCCCGCGCCTCAATGGGCGCGTGCCCCATCTTCAGTGCATGGAGCGCGTGTGCAGGCTGTGCCGGGGACTAACGGACGATCGGTTCTTCATCCCCCGCGATGCAGGGTCTGCACTTCGATCGGCGATCCGGGGGCATTCACATGCGGAATGTCCCGGCGTGTGTCGTGGACGGGGTTGCTGACGGGGGCGCTCAAGCATGAACCGAACATGGATTCAAGAGCCCCAGCATAGGTGGGCAACTGGCGATCGACTTTGCATGAGCAGCCAGGGCGTTGACATTTCGTGCCATGCCATCCATGCGTAGCGATGGAAATGGAGGGCGCGTTACCCGTGGCAGCGGGTTGTCCACCTAATTTCAGACGTTTCTGGTCTGAATGCCAAACGCGTGGGGAGTCAGAATTGACCAGGAGTTTTGTGGCATTACCCAGATGTCGCCCCGGCGTCTCTGCAGGCCACTAAATCGCGGCAGTTCGTTCTGATGGCTATCAATGCTCTGGATTTTCTCGCCGGCCGCTTCCGGGTGGAGCAGGTGCGCGTGGGACTGCCGCAAGTCAACACCATCGCAAAGGCCACGCTTTGGTCGCGGCGAGATGCGCGGGCCCGGTGGGAGCACGTGTCGGAGAGGGCCGGCATCGAGACGTTGACTCCAGTCAAGGAGACCGGGGTGGTACGGGGATACTGTAACTAAATCGATTCAGTTTACGAATCGAGAAACGCTCCCCGCATGCCGTGCCGGTATCCCGTGCCTGAAGGCAGGGTAATGCCACCAGTTCGGCAATCGGTCAGCCGTTTGCAAACCGATTCGCCCTCAACCCAAGACCTCTATGTTCAAACACATCCTGCTGCCCGTGGACGGTTCCGACCAATCTCGCAAGGCTGTATCGGCGGCCATTGAATTTGCCCGTAGCACCAGGGCCCGCCTGACGCCATACATTTGCAAGGAAGAGCCTCGCTTGTCCATTTCGATGAGCGCGGCGGTTGATACCGGAAGTGTCGAGAGCAGGCTCGAAAGTGCGGCCCGGGAGGAGCTCTCCCGGATTGAAGCCGCAGCCGCATTGGCGGGAGTACCGTGTATTGGAAAAACGTCCTCCGCCTCGGCACCACATCTTGGGATTATCGAGAAAGCCAATGAACTGCAGTGCGACGTCATTTTCATGGCGTCGCACGGTCGAAAGGGGTTGGGAAAACTGCTGCTTGGCAGCGTCACGCAGGACGTGCTCTCCCATAGCACGATCCCCGTTCTCGTGTTCCGATAAACGCAGTTCGCCAGACGATTCCACAAACAGAAGAGGAGGAGGTCATCGTGTACAAGAAAATCCTGTTGGCTGTTGATGATAGTGATGCCGCCGAGCTTGCCCTTGCGCAGGCCGTGACCGTAGCAAAAGCCATGAGGGCGGAGGTCAAGGCATTATTTGTTGTCACACAGGCGCTTGGCAGCACCTTGACGCCCGCTGAGGCGGCAACCGCGGCCATCGGCAAGCGGATACTGGAACATGTCCGGTCGAAGATGGAAGCTAACGGCTTGCACTACTCCACCGAGCTGCTTGAGGAGGCGGGGTCGGCAGCAGGACAGATTGCCGACACGATCACCAGCGAAGCCAATGACTGGGAGGCCGATCTGATCGTAATGGGAACGCACGGCCGACGCGGCATCAAGCGTATGGTGCTTGGTAGCGTTTCAGAGGGCGTATTGACGCAATCCAGGATCCCTGTGCTGGTGGTGCGCAGCGATTTCGAGGATTGAACGTCTGGGGCATGCTGACTGGCCGCTCATTGCCAATATTGTGCTGACACCCTTGCCGTTGCTGTAGGCAGCATCGACATTGGGCAGCACTGCATGCCCCGGATAGGTCAGGCAGACGTTCGCTTTGCCGGCCAATTGTGACCGTTCCCGCCGGAACTTGGGAAACATCCGTTCCTATCCAATTGCGCTTGCTGTTGGTATACGGGTTTTCTTCAGGAACAGTCGTGCTGTCCCAAGTACCTTCGCATCAAGCCCCACCTTCGCGCCTTGGCAGCGAAGCGAACGATGCTATTCGCCAACTCAAGACACTCACCGAGATTCTTCCGGCCGACAGTCTGCTGCGCAAGGCTGCGTTGGCACTGCTGTTGGAAGCGAATGCCAGAGCGCAATCGGATGCCTTGCCATTGGCGTTGGCATCGCCTCCCGCACTGACGCCTGCGGTCCCGGAGATCACTGGGGGGCACGCATGACAGCCGCCGAATTCCAGCAGTTTTTCATGCAGATGGGGCGAGCGCTCGCAATTCTCAGTGTCATTCTCTTTGTCGTCATTCGTCTGGCGTGCCCGCACGAGAATGGGAAAAAGTAGCCGCCCCCGCAAGCCGTATCGTCCACGTCAGGCAGAGGCACATCTCCCCGGACGCTTGCAGCCGTGGGTGCTCGACAAGCTCTTCGCGCCGCTCGAAAGCATGTTGCAACACATCCGGAACGGCGGCGAGCTGGAAGTCGATGACGATGAGCAGCTTTGGTACTACAGCACGACGATGGGAGGCAGTTTCAAATGTGCCGAACTGCTCGAGTCGTTCGGCGACATCTTCGCCCGGCAGCGGCAGCGCGACACGCATGCACCGGATCCCGAAGCGCTGTACGCAATGGCGGCAAGCATGACGGCGGAAATCCTGGCGATGCGCGAGGTGGAAGCTGCCATTGCCTGTGCCAGCGAGATGCGAGGCTATATGGCCGCGTCGTCATTGGGGAACATGAAGGATGCGGTGCTGCTGGCATCGCTGGACAGTCACATGACGACCGTGTACGGGCAGGGGGATGCGTAAGCGCTGAGGGCGTGTCTCGCCCGTCTTCCTGTTCTCCTGTCTCATGGGGTTGTGACGGACGACTCCCGTGACGCGATGCGGCGGCGCACCTGCCTTGCGACCCATCCGTGAAGGCTTTCCAGGAATTTCTCCGGCCAGCTTGTGCCGCCTCTGAATCCCGAAGTCATCTCGGCCCCCGACAGTCTGGCGAAGCATGGCGGCTACTGCAGCGACCCTGTGCCGGGACTCCACCTGGAGCGCCCTTGACCGCAATTTCGCCTCTTCGCCTCTTCGCCTCTTCGCCTCTTGTTTCCCTGATGACGCCACTCCGATCGTTCATTTGTCTTCTGGCCGCAGCCAGTCTTCCCGCAATCTCACTGGCTCAATCGGTCAACCATCAATCACCCTCCGAGCAGATTTCCGTTGGCACACTGTCGATCATTGCCAGCCCGGCTGCCAGTGTCGCCGCGAGTGCCGAAGGCAGCGATCCGGCCGCGGCGCTGGTCTCGATCGCGGGGGTGGGAAGTGTTCTCGTTGTCACGGGCATCACCGAGGCTGGAAAGGACGCATTCGATGTGCTGCTGGAGGGTTCGAGGCAGGCTGGCAAGGCGTCCTTGAAGGTGACGCGCGGCGCGGTGGAGGCTGTTGGACTCTCCGTCGGTGCCACGGTCAACGTGGTGGCACAGTCGACTGGCACGGTACTGGTTGCATCGGGGAAGGTCCTCGCCTTCCTGCCCAATGCGGCAGGTGAGGCGCTATTGCACCATTCGCGCGTGCCGGGCACGAGCCCCGTTGTTCAACAAGGGGCAGCAAGATGAAAGCGAGAGGTGTCGCGGCCATAGCCGCCAGCGCGATTGCCGCCCTGTGCCTGGCCAACTCGCCGGAGGCCTTCGCCGGCCAGCCGTGTAATGACAGCCCGCTCACGCCGGCTGTACTGCAAACGGCCATGGCAACCGCTCAGCGGGTGACTGGTGATCTGGACCGCCGGGGCGTGCAGGTCGCGCTGCTGGGTCGGGTGGGGCAGGACCTCAGCAAGTACGGACTCAAGTACAGCCATGTGGGCATCGTCTATCGGAGCGCGCCCGGGGCACCGTGGCGCGTCGCCCATCTGCTGAATACCTGTGGAACGAACCAGTCGGATCTTTGGTATGAGGGTGTCGGGAACTTCTATCTGGACGACCTGTTCCTGTTCGACACTCTGGTCATGGTGCCGCCCGAAGACACAGCGAAGGCGCTACTTTCGCGTCTGTCGGACGGACAGACACTGCGCGCCATCCATGACGAGCTTTACAGTCTCGTGGCATATCCATTCTCGACGCGCTATCAGAATTCGAACGGCTGGGTCATCGAAACCGTGGCCGCTGCAAGCGCGCGCGACGCCACCATCCGTGATCGTGGGCAAGCACAAGCGTGGCTGGAGTTGGCGGGCTACAAGCCGTCCGAAATGGAATTTGGCACGCTGACCCGACTCGGTGGAAGGATGTTCAAGGCCAACGTGGCATTCGATGATCACCCCGATTCCCTGCGGTTTGCGGGCCGGATCCGTACCGTGACCGTCGAATCGATCAAGACCTTCCTCAAGACCCAGCGAAAGGGCTGGGACATCTTCGAGATTCCGGGTCGGCGCTAGACATTAATCGCTGACAGAGATTTCCGCTCGAGGCTTGCCGATTGTCAGATGGACATTGGAAAGCCCCGACCGGTCATCTCCCGTCTGGATGGCCGGTTAAGCCTTCCTGTTCACCCCGCGCCGCACATTCACCGCCTCGCTCAGCAGTTCCAGCACCGTCACGGAGTCCTCCCACCCGATGCAGGCGTCCGTGATGCTCTGACCATAAGTCAGACCCGACGGGTTGTGCTCTCCGGGCGTGAACTTCTGGGCGCCGGGTACCAGATGGCTCTCGACCATCAGGCCGAAGATCGACTGGCTGCCGCCGCTGACCTGCTGCGCCACGTCGCGTGCGACGTCGATCTGGCGTTGGTGCTGCTTGTTGCTGTTGGCATGGCTGCAATCGACCATCAACGAATTGCGCAGCCGCGCCGCTTCCAGTTCCTTGCAGGCTGCGGCGACGGCCTCCGCATCGTAGTTGGGCGCCTTGCCGCCGCGAAGAATGACGTGGCAGTCCGGATTGCCCTTGGTATGGACCGTCGCGACCTGGCCGTTCTTGTGCACACCAAGGAAGTGGTGCGGGCGCGATGCGGCCTGGATTGCATCGATCGCGATCTTGATGTTTCCATCGGTGCCATTCTTGAAGCCAATGGGCGCGGAGACGCCCGAAGCCAGTTCCCGGTGTACCTGGCTTTCGGTCGTGCGGGCGCCAATCGCACCCCAGCAGATCAGATCGCCGATGTACTGGGGCGAAATGACGTCCAGGAACTCGCCGGCCGCCGGCAACCCGAGGCGGTTGATATCCACCAGCAGGCTGCGCGCGATGCGCAGGCCTTCGTCGATGCGATAGCTCTCGTCCAGGTAGGGGTCGTTGATCAGGCCCTTCCAGCCGACCGTGGTGCGGGGCTTCTCGAAATACACCCGCATCACGATTTCCAGCGAGTCCGCGTAGCGCTCGCGTTCGGCCGCCAGACGCCGTGCGTAGTCGAGCGCGGCCTGCGGGTCGTGGATCGAGCAGGGGCCCATGATCACGAGCAGCCGGTCATCACTGCCATGCAGAATGCGGGAGATGCGCTGGCGCGTCTGGGTGACCAGCGATTCAACGGGGGTGCCACGGATGGGGAAGAAACGGATCAAGTGCTCGGGCGGGGGCAGCGGGATGATGTCCTCCACGCGCGCATCGTCCGTCACACTGGTGCGGTCCGGCGGCGCCTGCCAGCCTTCGGCAACGGTGGGCGGGGACTTTTGTGGATCATTCATGGCTGACTCCTGGGGGAAACTGGGGAATATTGTGCGGCGGCTGATGCCAACCAGGCTTTGTAGCGGAACCCGGCAAACCTGTCATTGCGATACCGCAGGCTAGATCGGGAGAGATTTTAAATGAGCGGAAGGCGTGAGAGGCGCGAAAGGAACTAGGCAGGCATACGACCCGTCCGGTTTCTGCAGGGCAGGCCAGCACTGGTGTTCGGGAGCATTTCCTTGACGGCGCAATTAATGGAGAATGGGCGAACCTGTCTTCACCAAGGCAGGACACAAAATAGAACCACGATATGTCCTCTCGATCCTCGCTGCGCCCCGTCTTGCCGATTCTCATCGGCGCGTCAGTCATGCTGTCCCTTGCCATGGGACTGCGTCAGAGTCTCGGAATCTTCGTGCCGCCGCTGACGCGGGACATCGGGATAACGGTGGGCGACTTCACCATCGCGGTAGCGGTGCAGAACCTCACCTGGGGCTTGCTACAGCCATTCGCCGGCGCGCTGGCGGTCCGGACCGGTTTTCGTCCGCTGATGATGGGGGGATCGTTGCTGTATCTCATCGGACTGGTGTTGCTGGCCACGGCTAATGGTTTGTGGGCCGTGGTGATTGGTGCTGGTGTGCTGATTGGCATGGCCATGGCCACTACGGGCACAGCCTTGGCCATGGCCGCGGCTTCGAGCGCGGTCAGTCAGAACGTGCGAAGCATGATTCTGGGCCTGGTGTCTGCTTCGGGATCGATCGGTGCGATGATCGCGGCGCCCCTGGGCCAGGGCATCACCGGCGAATGGGGCTGGCGCATGGGCGTGGCAGCCTTTGCAGTGCTGGCGGTCGTGATGTTGCCCGCCGCATGGTTTGCGGGCCGCGCGGACAAGGTGAGGGAAGCGCCGGCGGCGCGGGCGCAGCCGGAGCAGAGCGGCCGCCAGGCCCTGATGACCGCACTGCGACACCCTCCGTTCGTTGTCATGGCGCTCGCCTATACGGTATGCGGTATGCAACTGGTCTTCCTGACCACGCACCTGCCTGCGTATCTGGAAGTCTGCGGCATGGATCCGATGTTGTCCGCCAAGGCGCTCGGCCTGATCGGCGGATTCAATATTCTGGGAAGCCTGTTCTTTGGATGGGCCGGCGGCAGGGTCAACAAGCTGCTATTGCTGGGTGGCATCTACATCTGCCGATCGATCGGCTTCATCTGGTTCTTCCACGCACTGCCGACACCAGAAACCACGATGATGTTCTCCGCGATCATGGGCTTTCTGTGGCTTGGGGTGTCGCCGCTGGTGCAGGGGTGGATTGCCCAGACGTTTGGTCTGCGCTGGCAGGCAATGATCGCCGGCGTGGCGTTCTTCAGCCATCAGATCGGGAGTTTCATTGGCGCCTTCGGTGGTGGCTGGCTCTACGACCAGATGCAGAGTTACTCGCTGGCGTGGAAGGTCGGTGCGTCGCTTGGCTTGACCCTCGGGCTGATCCAGGTTGTGTTCGCTTTTGCTTCCACGCCGAGGGCGCCACGGCTGGTGCCCGCGGCGGAGTAGGGGATATCGGCGTTGCCGGCCTCGCGGAGGTGTCGAGTCCGAGATCGGCGGTAGATGGAACGCCGTCCATCGGACGGCTTCTTCCTTTACGCCATCTGGCTGATCGTCTTGCGGAAGCGCCGCAGCGATATCACGAAAAACGCCGCCCCGATCACGAACAGCGCGACGAACTGCACCCACACGACCTCAAGGCCCGCGCCACGGAACAGGATCGCCTGGCTGAGTTCCACGAAGTGGGTGGTGGGCGCCGCCAGCATGATGTACTGGACAATCTCCGGCATGCTTTCGCGTGGCGTATTCCCGCCGGACAACATCTGCAGCGGCATCAGCACGAGCACGAGCAGCATGCCGAACTGCGGCATCGAGCGCGCCAGCGTGGCCATGAAGATGCCCATCGACGTCGTGGCGAACAGGAGCAGCGCGGCGCCGCACAGGAAGAGCGTTTCCGACCCGGCGATTGGCACGTGCAGGGCGCCACGCACGATCAACATCAGTGACATGGCGGCGGCGACCAATACCACCAGCCCCATCGACCAGACTTTGCTGAGCATGATTTCCGACGGCGTGACGGGCATGACCAGCAGGTGTTCGATCGTGCCGTGCTCACGCTCGCGGATCAGCGCGGCGCCAGTCAGGATGATCGACAACATGGTGATGTTGTTGATGATCTGGTTCAGCGCGCCGAACCACGCCAGTGTCAGTGTTGGGTTGAACCGCACACGCAGCGCCAGTTCCACGGGCAGCCGGGTGGTGGAGCGGTACCGGTCCACGAACGTCTGGATTTCGCCCGAGACGATCTGCTGGATGTAACCGCTGCCAGTAAATGCCTGGCTCATGCGCGTGGCGTCGACGTTGAGCTGAATCTCGGCGAAGCGTCCGCCCAAGACATCCCGCTGGAAATTCGGTGGGATATTGAGCGCGAACGTGTAGTTGCCCGCATCCATGCCTGCGTTGACCTCCGACGACGTGATCATCTGCGGCATGGTGAACTGCGGCGGGAAGAAGGCGGAAGCGATCTGTTGCGACAGCGGCGAATGGTCCTCGTCAACAATGGCGATCGGCGCCATGTGCAGCGTATCTGGCTGGGCCGTGGCGGCCGTGTACACCGAGGCCGTGAACGTGTAGATGATCAGCACCAGCATGATCGGGTCACGCGCCAGGCTCCAGAGCTCCTTGACGCCGAGCCGGTAGATATTCGCCAGGTGGCGCAGCGTGCCGCGTCGCGCATCGGCGCGAGCGGGTGGGGCCGCTGGGGCTGCTGGGGCGGAGGCGTTAGGCGCGGCGTCCATCATTTGTCCTGCTTGGCTAGCAGTGCCACCGTCAACCCGAGAATGACGGGGATGGCGATCAGCATCGGCCAGTACGAAGCGTAAAGATCGGAGAAGCCAAGCGCCTTGTTGAACACGCCACGGCTGATGATGAGCATGTGCGTGGCGGGATAGATGCCGCCGATCACCTTGCCCGCACCCTCCATCGACGATACCGGCGTCAGGAGACCCGAGAACTGTATGGTCGGGATCATCGTGCCGATCATCGTGAAGAAGAGGGCGGCGATCTGGCTACGGGTGAACGTCGATGCGAACAGGCCAACGCCCGTGGACACGACGTTGAAGATCAGCGCCGCCAGCACCAGCGCCAGAAAGTTGCCTTTCACTGGTACCCCAAACAGGGTGACCGCCAGGAACGACATCAGGAAGAAGTTCAGCATCCCAAGGGCGACATACGGCATCTGCTTGCCCAGCAAGAACTCGGTACGCGTGACGGGAGTGACGTACAGATTCAGGATGGAGCCGAGTTCCTTTTCGCGCACAACCGACAGGGCGGTCAGCATCGCCGGCATCATCATCAGTAGCAGCGGAATCACGGCCGGCACCATCGCCGGCAAGCTCTTGACGTCGGGGTTATAGCGGAAGCGGGTTTCGATCGCTACATTCGACGTGGCCCGCACACCGTAACGCCGTAGCGCCTGATCCGCCAGCCAGGCTTGGTGCATACCCTGGACATAGCCCTGAACGGTTTCGGCCCGCGTCGGCATGGCGCCGTCGATCCACGCGCCGATCTGGACTTGCTTGCCACGCGCCACATCGCGCGCGAAGCCGGGCGGGATTTCGATAGCCAGGGCCAGCTTGCCGCTGCGCAGGCGCGCGTCCATGTCGGCATAGCTCTCGAGTGGCGGCTTCTGGACGAAGTAGCGCGAGCCGGCGATATTGAGCGCGTAGTTCTCGCTCAATGTGGTCTGGTCGCGGTCGAGGACCGCATAGGTCAAATCCTCAACGTCCATGCTGATGCCGAAGCCCATTACAAGCATCAGGATCACGGAGCCCAGCATGGCCAGGGTCAGGCGCACCGGGTCGCGTTGAAGCTCCAGCGACTCGCGCCACAGGTAGCTGTACATGCGACCGAGCGAGAATGGCTGATGCTTGCTCTTTGCTTCGGTCTCGGCCTGGGCCTCTACCGGGGACGCGGGGGCCTCCGTGTCTTCCGTGGCCGCCTGCGTGCCGCCACCGGCTGCCACGAGGTAATCGATAAACGCGGCTTCCAGCGTATCCGCGCCGCAATCGCTGACGATCTTCTCCGGCGGGTCGCTGACCAGCACCTTGCCTGCGTGCATCAGCGAGATGCGGTCGCAGCGGGCGGCCTCGTTCATGAAGTGCGTGGAGATGAAGATCGTGACATGGTCCTCGCGGGACAGCGCAACCAACAGCCGCCAGAAGTTGTCACGTGCCACGGGATCGACGCCGGAGGTCGGCTCGTCGAGGATCAGCAGTTCGGGCTTGTGCACCATTGCCACGGCCAGCGAAAGCCGCTGGCGCATACCAAGCGGCAATCCGTCGGGCAGGCTCTCCATCACGTCCTGCAGCCCGAAGCGCTGGGCCATTTCCCCCACACGGACTTCGATGTCCTCCCTAGGCACGTGAAAGAGCTGGGCGTGAAGCACCAGGTTCTGGCGCACCGTGAGTTCGGTGTAAAGCGAGAACGCCTGCGACATGTAGCCCACGCGGCGGCGGGTGTCGATATCGCGCGGATCCACCTCCTGACCGAACAGCCACGCGCGTCCGTCGCTGGCGGGCAGCAGACCGGTCAGCATCTTCATCGTCGTGGACTTGCCGCAGCCATTGGAGCCGAGGAATCCAAAGATCTCGCCCCGCCGGATCTTGAACTGCACGTGGTCCACCGCGACGAAATCGCCGAAGCGCATCGTCAGGTCTTTCGCTTCGATGGCGATCGGGGTGTTTTCGTCCACGGCCAACGGCGCGATCACTACGGGCTCGTAGCCACGCTTCTTTTCCTCGGGCAGCAACCCGATGAACGCGCCTTCGAGATCGGCGGCGCCCGTGCGGGCCAGCAGTTCTGCCGGCGTCCCGGTATCGAGGATCTTGCCACTGTCCATCGCCACCAGCCAGTCGAAGCGCTGCGCTTCATCCATATAGGCGGTGGCGACGATCACGCTCATGCCCGGACGATCCTGGCGAATGCGGGCGATCAAATCCCAGAACTGTGCGCGTGCGAGGGGATCCACGCCGGTGGTCGGCTCGTCCAGAATCAGCAGGTCGGGGTCGTGGATCAGCGCGCAGCAAAGGCCAAGCTTCTGCTTCATGCCGCCGGAGAGTTTGCCGGCCGGGCGATCCAGGAACGGCTGCAGACCGGTGCTGCGCGTGAGGTCGTCGATGCGATGACGCCGCTCGGCCGCACCGTGGCCGAACAGTCTGGCAAAGAACTGCAGGTTTTCCTCGACCGACAATGTCGGGTAGAGGTTCTTGCCCAGCCCCTGCGGCATATAGGCGATGCGTGGGCAGACGGCGTCGCGATGGTCCTTGCGCGACATGTCGCCGCCGAGCGCGGTGACCGTGCCTTCCTGCACGGCCCGTGCGCCGGCCACCAGCGACAGCAGGCTTGACTTGCCAACACCATCGGGACCGATCACGCCGATCATGCAGCCCGCGGGAAACTCCAGCGAGATGTCGTCGAGAGCAACCGTCTTGCCATAGCGCAGCGTGACGTGCGCGACTCCGGCAACGTGCTCGTGCGTACCCGTCGAGACGTTCATTACGCGATCTTCAAGGTAGCTTGGTGGTCAGCGATGCCGGCCACTCTGCCTTGGCATCGAGCTTGACCCATGCCACGCCGGGCAACCCCGTCTTGACCACTTTCAGATGCTTGCGCAGTAGATCCGGGTCGATCTTGGCGCGAACCCGGAACATCAGCTTCTGGCGCTCGCTTTCCGTTTCCACGGTCTTTGGCGTGAATTGCGCGGTGCTTGAGACAAAGGAGATCTTTGCCGGAATCACATACTCCGGCGCGGCGTCCAGAATGATCCGGGCGTCCTGGCCGATGGCAAGCCGACCGGCCTGTGCTTCGGGCAGGAAGAAGGTCATGTACACATCCGACAGATCCACGAGGTTCAGTACCTTGCCGCCGGCGCCGAGCACTTCGCCTGGCTGCGCCACGCGGTACTGGATCCGGCCATCGCGCGGTGCCTTCAGCTCGCTGTCGTCGATATCGGCCCGGATGCGGGCGATGGTGGCCTGCGTGGCGGCGACCGTCGACTGCGCGCCCACTACCTGTGCCTGAGCGGCCTCGATGGCCGACTGGGCGGCGGCGACCTGGGCGCGGGCTGCGGTAACGGCCGCCTGGGCGCTGCGCTCACGCGCGCGATCATCGTCCAATTCCTGGATCGACGAGGCGCCTTCCTTGGACAAGGTTTCGGAGCGGGCGCGCCGACGGAGCGCCGCGTCGAGCTCGGCCTCGCGCTGGCCGACCAACGCTTCCGACGTGGCCTTGTCGCTCTTGCGCGCCGCAGCCTGCGCCACAGCCGCCGCGGCTGCGTTGATGGCCTGCTGATGCTGGGCCACGGCTTCATCGTGCTGGGCTTCGAGCGTGGTGATCTGCATCCGGGCCAGTGGCTGGCCCGCCGTCACGAAATCGCCTTCAAAGACGAGGATGTCGCTGACCCGGCCAGCGAGCTTGGTCGCCACATCGACCTCGGTGGCCTCGATGCGACCGTTGCCGCGCGCGAAACCTTCGCCGGGGCCGTTGTCGCGCAGGCGATCCCACGCGTACCAGCCGCCGGCGACGACAGCGAGCACGACCAGGGCGGGAACGAGCTTGTTGGTAGGAAGCTTCATGGGCCGACTTGGTTAACGAGCAGTAGAAGGTGTGGAGGGCTTGGCGTCAGGCGCTGCACTGGCGGGCGCACCTTCCGGAGCGGCCGCCTCCGGCGGCGAGGCGACGGCTGTGCCACCGCCCAGTGCTGCATACAGGCTGACGCGGCTGGCAAGCAGGGCGCGGCGCGATTGGACGGCCTGTTGCTCAATGGCAAGCAGATCGCGCTCGGCATCAAGGACTTCGAGGAAGGCTGCGGCACCGTTGTCGTACCGCAGTTTCGCCAGTCGCCGGCGTTCGGCCTGGGCCGCCTGTGTGAGTTGCAGAATATCGACCTGTTCGGCCAGCCAGCGCTGCGCGCTCAGAGCATCGGCCACATCGCGGAAAGCATTCTGGATAGTTTTTTCGTATTGGGCTACCGCCTCAACGCGCCGCGCTTTCGCGAGGTCGAGGTTGCTACGCAACTGTCCGCCCTGGAAGATCGGAATGGAAATGCTTGGGGCGAAGGACCATACGCCACTGCCTCCACGGAATAGGCCATCCAGGTCCGCACTGGCCGTGCCGGCGAAACCGGTCAGCGTCACTCGCGGGAAGAACGCCGCGCGCGCAGCGCCGATGTTTGCGTTCTCGGCCATCAACTGGTGCTCGGCCGAGACGATGTCGGGCCGGTTCTCCAGCTGCTCGGATGGCAGGCCAGCGTCGATCTGGCGCATCAGCTCGGCATCGTTGACCAGGCCGATGGCCGGCTTGACGTCGACCGGCGCGCCCACCAGAACCTCCAGCGCATGAGACTGCGTGGCCCGGTCCTGCTCGAGTTGGGTGACCAGTGCCCGGGCCTGCTGATAAAGGGTGATGACTTCTGTCAGCTCCAGCTTGGATGCGGAACCGACTTGTTCCCTGCGCGTGAAGATACGCAGCGATTCGGCCCGGGTGTCCGTGGTCTGCTTTGCCAGAGCGATCCGTTCGTCGAGCTCGCGAATGGCCAGATACGTCTGCGCCACCTGCGTGATGATCGACAGCGTGACAGCCCGTTGCGCAGCATCGGACGCCAGATAGTTCTGCAAGGCGGCGTCCTTGAGACTGCGAATACGTCCCCAGAAATCGATCTCCCACGTGCTGAGTCCAACGCCAACTTGATATTGACTGCTTATTAGAGGCCGACCAGTCAGATTCAGATCACCGGGTACCCGAGCCCGGGTTCCATCGGCGGATGCACCGATCCACGGGTATTGCTCCGCCCGCTGAATGCCGTAGGCAGCAAGCGATTGCGCGACACGCGCGGCGCCGATGCGCAAGTCCCGGTTGTTGTCGAGCGCTTGACCGATCAGTGCCTGAAGCTCGGGGTCCGCGTAGAACTCGCGCCAGCCTATTGTGGCGGCTGGCGCGATGGCCGGCGCCGCGGCATCTGGCGACCACGTGGTCCGCACCGGTGCCGCAGGACGCTCGTAGGTGGGATCCATCGAGATGCAGCCGCCAAGCAGGATCGGGACGACTATCAGTGCCGCGGCAGGTCCGCGACGTGAGATTTGACGCTTGATGAGTAACTCTCTGGCAAAGGCAAGTGACATGCGTGGTAGCCATTCCATGCAGGCATCACCGCGCATGGCGCGCCGTGAAAAAATCCGGGGGCATGGGGCACACGGAGTGCCCCGTCAGGGTTTCCCCCAGAATATCGCAGCTCTACGTGGGGACTTTGATTCACGACATGAATCTTTTATTTGGCGAATTAAATAAATTCCTCATTATGGTTGCGCCCGATTCCGAATTCAGGCATGTGGCAGACGGCTTTCATTCCCTCACAGGCACTCGAGGTATCGGTTCATCTCGTCCAGAAGTGCGTGGTAGAAGGCGTCCGGCAGGGGCCGTTCGTCGGCGTGCGCGAGGATTCGCTCCGTACCGGCTCGCAGTTCGTTGGCGATTCCGGGCCGCAGCGCGGTCGGCAGATGGCTGCACAAGGCTCTGAGCAACTCTCGAATAACCAGCAGCCTGGCTCCGTAATGCAGCGACGCATCGCCCAGTACGCCGATATCGCTCATCATGGCAACGAGCGGATCAGCGGGCGCGCCGCCTGAGCCTGGGGTCTCGGGGGTGGTGCAGGGCGGTGTCAGTTCGGATCTTGCCTGAGTTGTTACGCCGAATGCGGCGGACAGTGGATTTCGACTCATATTGATCTTCATGGATTAGGTTCGCCTGCATGGCGGCGAAAGTGCGGATAGGCCTCTCTCTCGCGATAGCAGCCTACGCTGCCATCGCGCCACGCACGGCCACACTCGAGGTGTCTGGTGTTTAACCGATGGGATGCCGTGCTTCGGTTGCTAATAACGGCCTGCGGATCCAGATATGGGTCTGCGACATTGACCGTGGGCAATTCGCGGCAAGTTGTTGCTCGCCGGAGACGTCGAAGGCAGCGTGTCGCCGGCGTCGTCCATGTTGCGCGAGCTCCTGCAATACATATTCCGGCTTCGCATTGATGCGAATCAACATGGAAGATTGGGGAGGCAGTGAAGTCCCAGTATCCTGCCGACACTTCAACGTTCTTGTTGCAATTCGTCGCTGGCTTTGTGGAAACACCCAAGGCCTGCTGGCCACATTCGTCATTGGGAATGGAATCATATGCCCAACCGCTAAGGCGTCGAGGTATCAAAGCCATAGCTGCCGGGGTCGTCGCCCTGACAGCACTGATCGGCGGAAGCGCGTTCGTCATGCTGAGGTTTGACGGATACGTGAAGGCAATCTACGAGCACAACACCGCGCCGATCAAAGAGCTCGCAGAAATCAGGACACGTGCGACCGACATCCGCCGCTTGCTCTGGCGGCTTGTTGCCTTGCGCGGCCGCGAAGAGGAACGCCAGGCCATCGCGGCCATACATGTGAATCTGAGGGCCATCGACAACGCTTGGGCCCGGTATTGCGCGGATGCGCCAGACAATCAGCACGAGGACGTGCTTGCCACCGAGATCGGGCATCGGCTGACCTTGTTCAACGGAATCGTCAGGTCTTCGCTGGAGCGGATTTCATTCGGCGATCACGATGACACGCGCGACTGGCTGGAGCAGAACGTCGAGGCGCTGAATCAGCTGGATACGCTGATCGCGAGCGAGGTCGATCTGAACGTCGCCATGGCGGCCGCGCTTCGGCAGGAAAGTGCCACCATGCTGAGCGTGGCCATCACCACCGCCTTCGCATTTGTGCTGCTGGCGACTGGCGCGACGATTTCAATCGCTATCTTCACGCACCTGGTTCGCCAGCGTGACGACGCCATGGAGGAGTCGCGCTATCACCTCTGGCTGGCGGACCAGGCCATCGAGATGACCCTGGATGGGGTCATGATTACGAATGCGGAAGGGACGATAGAAAAGGTGAACCCCGCATTTTGCCGCCTCACGGGATACAGCCAGGCCGAACTGGTCGGCAACAACCCTCGCATGTTCAATTCCGGACGACAGACGAAGGAGTTTTATCGCGGACTCTGGAAAGCGCTGAGAGAGGCGGGCCAGTGGAAAGGCGAGCTGTGGAATCGGCGCAAGGATGGTGGCGTGTACCTGGAGTCGTTGTCGATTGCGGGCATTTGCGGGGCAAACCGCGAGTACACGCATTTTGCTGCCATCTGCACTGACATTACGCATAGGCAACAGACCGAAGAGCGGCTTGGCTATCTTGCCACCCACGACATGCTGACAGGCCTGCCAAACCGGTTTCTGCTCGACGAGCGCCTCAGCCAGGCGCTTGCCCGTGCCAGGCGCATGCCACAGCCGGTTGCACTCATGTTCCTCGATCTGGACGGATTCAAGGCCGTCAACGATACGCTGGGGCATGGCGTCGGCGATGAGTTGCTCATCCTGATTGGGCGGGATCTCCACAACGCGGTGCGCGATTCCGACACGGTTGCACGGATTGGTGGCGATGAGTTTGCCATCGTTTTGGAAGGCATCGCGGACCAGGACCATCTCCCAATGCTGGCGCGGAGCCTTCTCCGGATGATCCGGTCCGCGCGGCAGATCGGCGAACACCAGGTTTTCGTGACCTCCAGCATTGGCATCAGCGTGTACCCGACGGATGCATTGACACCCGGAGAACTGCTGAAAAAGGCGGATGTGGCTATGTACCACGCCAAGCGCAATGGAAAAGATGCGTTCTGTCTTGCCTCGTCAATCGGAAGTGCGGAGGCCACGCTGTAACAGGAAAGCTGGCTCCATTGCCGTGCGGCAATACAGACCGCCAAGGAACAACCTCAGCCACGGGAAGGCAATAGCGCAACGGCCCGGCCATGGGCAACTCAAGCCGGATCAGGCATTTGGCCGCACAAGTGAGTATCGGCAAACTACCCTGGGTAAATCATGGCTGAAAGCAAATTGACAGGTTAGAACTGAAATTCCATGCCCCCGTAGGACAGCCAATATTAATGAAAGTCTACGCGCCAATGTAATTTCATAGAAACATTGATTTTGATTGACATCAAAATTGGCATCTATTTATATCAAATAATGTTCCGATAAATATGATTACGATGCCTTGATATGAATGTGATTATCGTATGTTGATTATTCACAAACTTCGCCGTCAATCTTCCAAGACATGGTCTTTTGGTGGGCTAGTATTGGAACACCACCAACATAGTAATTAATCCAAAAATGGAAGTAGACGACAGGGTCATCAGCATTTCAGATTTCAATCTTTCTTATCTCTTGCTTGCCCAGCGCATGATTCTTGCGCATGACGCGGAAGCCATGTTCCGGCTAGGTGTCAGTCAGGAAGTGGCCGAGATCATTGGGGGGTTGAGCTCCGCGCAGCTGGTCAAGCTGGCGCGAACCAACATACTTCTTTGCGCCTTCAGATTCGATAACCATTCACTGCTCGCAACGCTTGCAAATGGATCGCCGCAACACGATCTCCAGCAGATGCACATGGCTATTCTGCTCTCGGCGCACCCCTTGGACTCGATCAACTGACGATGCAGGAGGAACATGACGACTCGAAAGAGTGTCCTCAGAGAAGTAGAGGAGTTCCGGCTGGCGGTTGAGCTGGTTGAACTCGGTGCGCGGTTGCAGGTTTTGGAGTCCGAAGTCGCGATATCGCGGGACCGTCTTACCCGGCTCTACAAGGAGTTGCGAGGTGTCTCGCCGCCGAAGGGGCAATTGCCGTCCTCGCCAGAGTGGTTCCTGACATGGCGACCGAATGTGCACGCATCGCTATTCCTGTCCGCCTACAGGTTTCTGATGGCACGAGGCAAGCAATCGCGTATCCGCTGCATTGTGTCTGCCTATCGCCTGTACGTGGAGCACGTCTCGCTGACAGGCGAGGAACTCACGTTGAGCTTTACACGAGCCTGGACCCTGCTCAGGTTTTTGGACTCCGGTACGTTGGTCAGTTCCACATGCAAATGCTGTGGCGGTTCGTTCGTCAGGCACAAGTATGACCTGCAGACCAACTTTGTCTGTGGATTGTGCGCGCCGCCCCCACGCGCAGCCAAGGGGAAAAAGCTGGCTACGTCAGCGAATCCCTTCGTTGTGCCAGAAGACTTGCAGCAAACGATATCCATCGAACCCGCAGCGATGAATCGCCCGAAGGACGTATCCCTCCGTAGGATGGGCAATCTGAAGCCCTGAGTTCTGCTTTACCCCCCCCGGCAGTTTCACTATTAGCAGCTTTCTCTATATACGAGGAGGCTGCAATTCTTCATATTCAGATCCCAATAATAAGTCTGCGCGCAATATTCCTCATTGAGCAAAAAAATGCCCTCCAGAGGGGGGCATAAACGCGGATATAGCCAAGTCCAATGGGGAGAAAACCTGACTACATTTTCAATTGTATGTTTATTTCCAATGGAACAAGAAAAATAAACGTTAAAATGTTGCATTTGCTCAAATTAATGGTGGCGCGGAATGTCATGGTTAATCGCGCCGAAGTCAATATCAAGAATCATTTCAGTTTGTAAGACAATCATTCTGGAACGATGCCAGAGCGCCCGACGATCCTTCATATATCAGGCGTAGTCCGTTGAGATCGTTGAGCTTCACGCTGCGGTGTCGTACGGTGATCAGTCCCGTCTCCGAAAGCCTGGAGAACAGGCGGCTGATCGTCTCGAGTTTCAGGCCCAGATAGCTGCCGATCTCCTCCCGGGTCATTCGCAGTTGGAACTCGCTTGCCGCGAAGCCCCTGGCGGACAGCCGCGCGGAAAGACTGAGAAGGAACGCGATCAGCCTTTCCTCGGCATTGAGCACCCCAAGCGTTCTCAGCATGCCATGGTCGTGACGGACTTCGTTTGCCATGAGCCGCAGGATGTTGTTGTACAGCCCGGGCAGCGCGACAGCCAGATCGCGCAACGCTGTCAGATTGATGCGGCAGAGCCGGGCGTCCTCGAGGGCCACCGCGTGAGACATATATTGCGGGGACACCAGGCTGTCGAGACCGACCAGTTCGCCGGGAAGGTGAAACCCAACGATCTGTACGCGTCCATCCTGGGTGGAAACCTGACTCTTCAATGTGCCGACACGGATTGCATAGATGGATTTCACGGGATCACCCAGCCGATAGAGCGATTCGCCCTTATGCAGGCTGATTCGGCCATGTACGACGGAGTCCAGGCGATCGATGTCGCGGCGATTCAATCCACCCGGGAGGCAAAAGCTGGCGAAGGTACATGCAGAGCAGCGAGGCATTTTCAAGTGAGGCGATGCGAGAGGGGCGCGGTTTCCGTAACTTGCTGACCGTTGGCAGCGATGGCTACCCGGAAGGCGAGAGGCGGTGGCGGACACCTGGGTGGTGGCGTGTGCTTGACGCCACCCCCGGCTTTATTGCTTTGGACCCGCAGAGGAAACTCCCTCGTGCGTGAGCTCAGAAGGTCTGCCAGTCGTCGTGACCTGACTTGCCTTCCTGAGCGGCCAGCGCAAACTGGCTGGATGGGTTCATCACATTGGTTTTCGCAACCTTCTTGACGACGCGCGCACCGGCTTTTGGCACGGTGGCGCGAGGCACGGTGATGGCGCCGGTATCGTTCGCGAGACGGAAGAGCATCATGTCCTGCTTCATTCGCCGCGCCTGTTCCTGAAGAGACTGGGAGGCGGCCGCAGCCTCTTCTGCCAACGCGGCGTTCTGCTGCGTGGCTGCGTCAATCTGGCTGATCGCGACGTGACTCTGTGCAACCCCACGGCTTCGCTTATCGGACGTGGCGGCGATCTCTCCAAAAATGTCCGACATCTTGTTGATCACGCTGATGACTTCCTGCATGGATGCGCCTACCTCGCCAGCCTGGCGCGACCCTTCCTCCGCGGTGGTGGAGAGCTTTTCATCCATCAAATTCAAGGCGTCAATAGCGCGGCCAAACTCGCCCTGGGTATCGACGACGATAGGCTGGCCGAGCTTTCCTTTGGAGACATCGGCGGCAGTATGCAATGCTTTGTCGAGCGGCTTCTTTACCCCACGCGTCAGCAAGGTGGCGATGACCAGCGAAAACAGGATGCCAGCGGCGATCAGCAAAGCGGCCATCACCAGGATCGTCTTCGTTATGCCCGAGCTTTCCTTCACGGCCGCTTCCGCCTGCGCGGCGTTGTCGTTTATGGCCTTGTCGATCAACTCGTTCAGGCGGTCAGCTTGCACGGCGACGTTGGCGTCCTGGTATTCCTTGGCCGCAACATAGTCTTCCGCACGAAGCAGGGCCAGCACCTTGTCGTTCTCCGGGAGGATTTCCTTCAGTGCAGCATTGATCTGCGTGGCAAGTTCCCGTTCGCGGGGCGAGGTGATGCCGTCCGGGTAGTAGCGCGCCCAGGCATCTTCGATGGCGGCGCGTGACGCCGCGATGTCCTTCTCGGCCTGCGCGGTGGCTTGCGGCGAAGCTTCGACCTGCGCGCGCCAGAGATTCATACGTATGCGCAAGGAATGCGCCCTGACCGAAGCCACTCGAATAAGTGGTGTGGTATTGGACGCGTAGAGTGCCTCGATGCGCTCACCAAGCGTGGACAGACCATAATAGCCAAATGCGCCAACGCCGGTCAGCATTAATGCAAACAATGCGAACCCCGCTATAAGCCTGGATTTGATGCTGATAAGCATATTCTTCATTTTCTGAAAAACGAACCTTCTTTCGCTTGCATTTGTATGGAAATATAACCACACCCCATGATGCGAAATAGGACCAGGAGCGCCAGCGGGGTCCAGGATGGCCACTTCATTAAAGCCTTACGGATTGCGGCCACCCCTCTTGAGACACTGATATTTGTGCGATGCAAAATGCATTTGAATTTAGTTCACACTCAATCCTATATAAATGGGATAGATGATGGTTGTAGATTATTGACTATGATCAACATTTTGGCGCGCCGTGCATCAAATAGCGCACATTAATGACATGAAACTGGCCGAGAAGTGCACAGCCATAGGGCGGACGTAAACACGGTATGGTATGCCGTCGTCCGTTTTGACGGCGGTAATGAGAAATATCTGAATGCATCACGGCGTGCGTGAGCGCGGGCATTCAGCGCAAGACCGAAGTCCGATGACAGTTATGGGATTTGTTTTCTGCACCAAAATGGATCAGTAATAACCATATTGGTGCAAGCAGGAAGAGTCGATCGCAATAACTCTCAAATGATGAGTTTTGCGATATCCGCCTCAGAAGCTCGCCGCCAGTCCGAGGGAAACGCCAGAGACATTATTGCCAAACACATATCGGACGACAGCCCGCACACGTGTCACATACACCTCGTGCGCGGTGGTATCCAGTTCCAGTCCCGCGCCCAGCGTTGTCAGGTAGTTGAATCCCAATACTCCCGCCTGCGCACCAAAGTAATGGGAATGGGACAGTTCGAGTACGTATCTAAGCGGGCGATCGAGCGCGATCACACCAGTCGGGGCGCGCCAGCGCGCATAGAGATTTGCGGTTTGTGAGGTAACGGATCCTTGGACCGCTGGCGCGGAACCGCCGAAACTCTGCAAGTGGATGCTGGTGTAGCGGAGCTCGATATCAATGTCGTGCTCTGGCCGGTAGTGTTCCCAGTCCAGCATCAGCGCGCCACCCAGGCCGTAGGCATTCAGCGTGCCGCCGTTGAGGAAGTTGATGTCGCGGTCCGTCACGTGCTGGACGACCGCCGTGGCAAGCTTGAGGTCACTCGATACATTGCCCAGCGAAGCGTTGAGGATCGGGCGGATCACCAGTTCCTTGTCGTCAGTTAGCGGAAAATCCCAGCCAATACCGACCGTTCCGGCAAAAGTGTTCCAGCGCGTGGGAAGCCGGCGCGAGTCCGCACCGTCCGTCGATACAAAGGTCGGATCGTAGCGGCTGTACGCGATCGAGCCTTCGAGATAGAGCGGAAACGTCTTGCTCATCGTGAAGCCGCCACCAAGCTGGGACATGACGATGCCGGGGTTGTCCGTCTGGGCGCTTTTGATCGACAGCGAACTCGATGCCAGATCCGGCACGACCGAATAACTCATCAGCGACAGCACGGCGTTGGCCTGCCGTTGCACGCCGGGCCCGAAAATTTGCGCCTGGGCGTGCGCGGCGGGCATGGCTGTCGCCATTACCAGAAGCAGCGCCCCCCTGCACGCGAGGGCGCTGAACATGCCGGGTCGATGTTGCCGTTTCATGACACGGTCCATACGTTCGTCCGAGATGTCCTGCAAGGCTTGTACCTGGCGGAAGCGTACCGTTGGTCCGTTCGCTCGCGTATTGGACCAAGGTTCCATTGCGGGCAGCAAACGGGGCATCTATAAGATCACCATGTTGGCATCGGTGCCGGCGAAACCGATGCGGTGTCAGGAGGGTGCCATGACGCGTTGCAGCGTGCGACGACTCAGTTGGATCGGAGCATGGATCATAGCTTGCTTCCTAGCAAGCATTGGTAGCGCCTGGGCGCAGGAAAATAGCGCCGGCCCGGCGTCATTCAAGCCAGAGGAGCTCGAAGCGCTGGTCGCGCCGATCGCGCTTTATCCTGACTCCGTGCTGGCGCAGGCGCTGATGGCGTCGACCTATCCGCTCGAGGTGGTACAGGCGGCGCGATGGGTTAAGGCCAACCCCAACGTCAAAGGGGATGCCGCCATCAAGGCGGTCGAGAGCCAGCCGTGGGATGTCAGCGTGAAATCGCTGGTCGCGTTTCCGCAGGTGCTGGAGCCGATGAGCGACAAGCTCGACTGGACCCAGAAGCTCGGCGACGCTTTCCTGGCGCAGGAGAAGGACGTGATGGCGGCGGTACAACGGCTGCGCGCCAAGGCCCAGCAGTCCGGCAACCTGAAATCCAACGAACAGCAAAAGGTCATCGTGGAGCCGCCAGCGCAGGCCAGCGGCGGCACGACTGGTGGGGGAGGCACCACCCAGACCATCGTGCGGATCGAGCCGGCCAATCCGGAGGTGATCTACGTCCCGTCGTACAACCCCACCGTCGTCTATGGCGGGGGGGGGG